>JBJHBN010000083.1:0-7816 GCA_050485505.1 Opitutales bacterium
TACCTGCTAAGGATTGATGTGGAAACGGATTTAGTTGAAAAGGCTGTTCTCGTTGGCTTCGGGGTGAGTGACATGACGGTGAATTATGGAGGGGATCGTCTTTATTTGGCTGAGGCATCGCAGGGAGTCATTCGTGCGTATGACCGGACTTCGCTTGAAGAGGTTCAGGCATATTATATACCCGTTGCTCGACACACTGGCCCATATTTGTATTGGCTTTCGGCTGGATTGCAAGGACGTTTGGTTTATATATCCCAAAGAGATCCCGGAGATTCGTTCCTCTTTGATACTTCCGACGGAAGCATTCTCGAAAGATTATCTAGATCTGGTTACGGTGCATTCTCTCCTGATGGTCGTCATTACTACCATGGGTCTAATATGGGCGGCGGAATCCGAAAATACATACTGCACCAGGATGAGTTTACCCAGTGGTTAAGTAGCCCTGCGGAGGGGTGGGTGAATTCTCCGGTTATTCAGTCTTCCGATGGCGATCGAGTTTATTGGAACGGCAGGATCTATGACGAGCATCTGAATGAAATGTTTTTAACTGATGAAGACGTCCATGCAATCGTCTCGGGAGGAGAAATGTATTTTAGCAGTCAGTCTATCTTTGACGGGGAGACCGGACAGAAAATCGCTTCATTGCCGTGGGACAGTCCGTTGATTGCACTGAAGGAGGAACATTTTAAGCTCTACCAGTTTACCGAAGGTGTCGAAGGATTCCAGATTGTCGAACTATCTCCATGGATGTTGGGCACACCTTTGACATCTTACGAATCATGGCAGCTCGCCTATTTTGGAGCGGATCCGGATGAGGCAGTGGCTGGTGTTGATGCCGATCCGGACGGAGATGGGATTGCAAATATCATGGAGTATGCGCTCGGTAGGAATCCATGGAATGCGAATCGAAACCCACCAATCACTTTCATTAAGGAAGGCGGTTGGCTATCGGTCTCCTATAAGCAGCGTAAGGAAATGGAGGATGTGATTCTAGGGCTGGAGGTGTCTGATGACTTAGTTGAATGGAATGAAGCAAGCGGTTTTGAAATCTCGATCGAATCTATCGACCAAATTCTCGAGCGCGTAAGCGTGAGCCTTCCTGAGCAAGAACCCTTGTTTTTGCGGCTCTATATCGGTGATTCTCCAAAATAAACGGCTAAGTAGTCAGATAATAGGTGTAGTCCGTTTCAATTATCCGGGATTTAACAGTGACAGGAACTCATAGCGTTAAGTACCTGATCTGCCTGTTTGCGTTGCTCCAGATATCCTGTGGGTCGGGGCCGTCAATGATGAGGGGCGGTGCGGGTTCGGGCGGCAATATGGTTCTCGTTGAGGGAGGGACTCTCTTGACATCCAACGCTCTGGACGGAGTGGAAGTTACGACCTTTTACATTGGCCGATATGAGGTTACATGGGGAGAGTGGAAAAAGGTGAGGGCCTGGGCGCTCCACAACGACTACGATCTTGGAAGTGCTGGCAAAGGCTGTGGGGATGACTACCCCGTTCGCTCGGTCAGTTGGTATGATATTTTGAAGTGGAGCAATGCCAAGAGTGAGATGGAGGGGTTGACTCCGGTGTATACCGTGAGTGGAGAGGTCTATACCCGCGGTGAACCGGACCACTTCTCGATTAAGCAGGATCTATCTGCTAACGGTTATCGTTTGCCTTTGGAAGCGGAGTGGGAATTCGCTGCACGAGGGGGCAATCGAACTAATGGCTACACCTTTTCAGGGAGCGATGAGTTGGATGAGGTTGGGTGGTATAGTGGTAACAGTTACGGCGCGGAGTGCGCCTTTTGTTGTGGTCGTGGCATTTGGCCCGTCGGGCAGAAGGCTGCGAATGAACTGGGGTTGTATGATATGAGCGGCAATGTGGGCGAGTGGTGCTGGGATCGGCATGGCTCCCGCCGACGTGTCCGCGGCAGTTCATGGGTCGACCGCGCGAGCTACTCTGGTGTCGCGGTTCGGTACTTCTTGCTCCCGCATAATAAGTTCAGATTCGCCGGATTCCGGCTCGCACAAAGTTCGGGGTATTGAGATTCGAAAAGGTGAACAGAAGGTTCGAGAACTATACACTATTTCACCAGTTTGGCCTTGCTCAGTGGCATCCAATCCTTAATTTGTGAGGAGTAGTCTCGGATCTTGTATATTAAATACTGCTCCACGAGATTCAGGACTCGGACCGGTTTGATCGCAAAATCCTCTTAAAAGCCATCCCTGAAGCGATCTTCATGATAGACTGGAAAGCAACCTTTATCCGTTTGTTATCGATCTTTTACCTCTGTAGCATATCTGCAGGTAATTCAATCGAATTGGAAGGTCGATGGGTTTCTACAAAGGTTGAAAAGGTGGATGACAACTCAGGTATTGGAGTTGGCTGGATAGTGACTTTTCGTCCCGATGGAACTTATTCGGAAGCCATCGACGGAGGCTTTGGTATTGTTGAGGAGTGGGATGGAATATTTTCGGTTGAAGGCGACACTCTCTCAGTGCACCGCAGTGGTTTTCAGAAAGTCTGGAAGTTCAGAGTGGAGAAGAACGAAGACCTGCTCCAGATCTCGCGTATATCAGGAGGAGAGCTACGCTACAAGGTTGAACTCAAGCCATCCGACGCAGAGCACCCAGAGCTTTCTGAGTTGCCCAGGTGGCCACGGTCTAAGGATGATGCGGTAGTGCTATTAAAGGATTTGATGAGTGAGGCCGATTTGGACGCTTTGGCCGCAACGCCCCGAGATCACTTGATTGGCAATTATCACTTCGGTCTAGGGATGTATATCCGCAATGGATTCGGCCTTTGGCGGGGGAATGAAGCTCTCAGGGTAGACCTCTCACAAGGCGAAGTGACGCATCCAGACGAGCTGTCGGGGATGATCATCGAAGCTCTCTGGGAAGCCCTGCGGAAGCAGAGAGGTGATCATGAAGAGTATATCGCGCTGGAAAAGCTCTATGACTCTTTGGAGGTCGATGCGCTCCCTGTTCGTAATCTCAAACCTGGGGAACTCTTGGATGAGTTGAATCAAAAGGTCAACAAGGTGCTGGAGCGTATTGACCTGGGCGCAGATGCATTGAAGTTGGTGTTGGTTGGTGAAGAGCCGGAAAATGAAGCACGATTGAACACTCTTCCCCTTTTGAAAGTGTGGGGGAAGGAAAAGCAGGAGAGGGTTCCATTGAAAGACTATTTCAGAGGTTTTTCGGTAGCCTTAAGGACACCGAATCGTGTGGAACTAACGCCATTGTACCGAACGACCGGTTGGTTTAGCAGATCAGGCGAAGCTACTCTCTATATGAAGGCTGATTATGAGGAGGATTACTTCGAAATGGCGACTGAGGTCTCTGACTGGCGAAGCTCTTTGTCGTGGTACCTTCCAGGGGTCTACAGCAAAACGAATTGGACGATGCATGGCAGAGACTTTCCGTTGGATTGGACCGAGATTCGACAGTTGTTGCTCGACCATATCGAAATCGAGGACCAGGGAACGATCATGGAATTTGCCTATAGCCAGTATGAAAAGACTGATCCATTGACTTATTTCTATCACGTGACCACTTGCCTGGAACCCCGCAATGCTCACGGCTCGGATAGTTTCAGAGAGCTTGGAGAATTATTGATGAAGGATCATACCCGGTTTTTAGCCAAGGTGGACGATTACTCGTTCGACGCCGATAGCAAGTGGGTTGACCTGAGCATAGCTCCCAGACTCTCGACAGATTCGGCGATCGAAAAATTGACAGCTTACCTATCCAGCCTGATTCAGGTGACGGGTCGGGTTGAGGGTGAGTCCGTAAGGCTCAGACGAGTGAACTTTTCCGATTATTGGATCTATGAGATACGGCTGTTTTACGATGACGAGAGCAATGTTTCCAGCGTCCGCGCTTTTGTGTCGCTGGCGGGTGATATCATCCCATTCGAGAAAGAATAGCACGATAATCGAACAAATAATCGATTATATCATAAAGGAGGTTATCTGTGGATCCTGTAAATCATGTCCAGTAATTGCCGCGACGCATGCCCGGGGATTTGGTGGGCTGTGATCTGTGAGCTGTAGGCGGTGAAGCTGTGGATTCTTGGTTGCGCTAAATCCCAAACTTACAACTCTGTTGGTTCCACCGTTGGACATTGATCATTGAAATTGGACAATTCGTGCATTCTCGGTCTCAGTCTCTTCTTTGGGCTTCGCTTCGCAGTTCCGTGGTGGGGAGTTGGCGGTTGATATCTGGTCGCTGCTTCTGTTAAACTTTCTGCCTATGCAAATCGAACATTTTGCCTTTAACGTTGAGGATCCGGTGGCTGTAGCGGACTGGTATTGCGAACATTTGGGATTTATCATCAAGCGTAAGCTTGGTGGCCCTACGTGGACACACTTCCTGGCCGACAGCACCGATCAGGTGATGATTGAGGTTTATAACAATCCGCCGGGTGAGGTTCCGGATTATGGCGCTATGAATCCGCTGATTCTTCACCTGGCCTTTGTCTCTGAGGATCCCGACCGGGATGCTGAGCGACTGTGTGCCGCAGGGTGTCGGATAGTGGATGAGGTGCGGCCGGAAGACGATTCAGTGTTACTGATGCTTCGGGATCCCTGGGGGTTTGCAGTTCAACTGTGTAAACGCGCTCAACCGATGATCGCGAGCGCGAGGGGGTAGAGAAAATGCGGCCTACGGTTCGACCTCGCAGGAGTTCTCTCGTGCTCTTTGATGAGGGAAAGGGCTTTTGTCGGTTTGGGCTCACACAGGAAGGTAGGTAATACCCAATGCGCTGGTCCCTACGCTGAAGCGAAGGGCTACTACCAATACCCGGATTTGGGGAAGCTGAATAAGCGGTGCGTTGCGATCTACTCGGGCTTTGGACGGAAGAGCCAGGTGCCGTCGGATTGGGGCTCGGGCATGTAGAGCCAGCCGACGCTCGGCGAATAGTTCCAGGGGCTGTTGGCTATTTGCAGCCAGCCTAACCAATCTCCGGTGTCCACCCAGTTTGCAATGATGGGAAAGCCGTTCCAGACGTTCAAGACTGGATCGGACTTGGGGGTGACGGTGGGGTAGCTCGTGCCGAAATAGATTTGGTCAAAGCGCGTTCCCGAAAAGTCAGCGACGTTGCCATGGCTGTCGTTGTGGCTGCCGTCGAATACTGCCACGCGGCTGATTCTAAGGCCTTCCATTATCGAAAAACTGCCTTCGGGCTGACCGGGTTCCATTGCGTTGGGATCGGGGTTTATCCAGAAGTCGACTTCGAGTTCATCGAAATTTACTCTGAGAACCAGGAATGCAACTTCGCCGTCTTCCATGTCCACATTGCTGCTCACTGTGTGAGAAGCAACATGGCCGCCAGCGGCCCAGTGGGAATCACCCCAGGTATGGATACCTACACCGAGGAGGCGTCCATCGCCGTTGGACAGGTTTGTCCAGTCGCTGCTGTTCTTGGAAGTGAATACGAGTTGAAAGAAGCCGATGAGGGCGGCGTTGTCGCCTCCTGAAGATTCACGATGGATAACAGGCTTTGCAAGGAATCCTATCCACAGCACGCCGGAATCAAAGGTTCGGTCCAGGTCCCTATAGTTCCGGGTCACGTCGCCGATCCAAAAGCCTGGGTCGGAGGTTTGGGACATGACGTTGTGGATCTGCAAGGAACCGCCATAACCTTGGATTCCTCCGTAGGATAGGGGCTCCGCATTGATTTGATGAGAGACACCTTGGTAGATTCCCGAGCTGTCATTCAAGAGGTCTATTCTGGAGAACCAGTTGCCATCCCATCCAAAACTTTCTGCGCCTCGATTATTATGGAGAGTGGTTGATGCAGAGGCAATATCGAAGCCCTCTGCCACCAGGGTGCGGGCATGGCTTGAATTGGGATTGAAACTGAACAAAATGAGCAGTGTCATCCAGATGGCTGAGAAGGGGAGGGTGGTTGAATTGTATATTCGTGTGGTCATTGTAGTGAAGGGGCGGAGTTTCGTTGATCTGTGGATTGAGATGCGGTGAGCACGAGTCGTGGAGCGAATGCACCCGCTTCGTGATCATCGGAAAATTCGTGGTTGTCCACGGAGGTCACTTCTTTACTGGTAATGCGCAGGGGCGCGTCGCCATTGGTTCGTTGCCGGATGATCAGGGTTACCAGCTCTGGATCATCTGCGTCGCTGTAGTGGGCGAGGCTGCTGTTTAGAAAAACGGCAAGGTTGGGGTGGTCAAAAGGAATGCTGCCGTCGCCGAGCCGCCAGGTGTCTGTGTCGGATAGCGCACCCTTCGAATCGAAGCCAGGTGCGTTGTTGGCAGCTATGGTTGCTTCTTCCCAATGCTGCTCGGCGGCTTCCGGGTCCAGTGCATAGACGCTGAAATCCGCAGATTCCAGGTCCTTGTAAGCGGGTAACTCAATGCGGGCATCGGCGATCGATAGGGGCTCAACCTTGCTCAAGTCGAAGCGCAGAAAGATGTATTCGTGAGTATCGTCTGAATGGTGACGGGTTTGGGTCACCGCTTCGGCTCCTCTGCCGTCCACTGTTCGGATCACAATGGAGTCCTTGCCGATGGGTGGTAGGGACTGCGAGTGAAGGTAGTGTTCCAGGTAGGTGTAGCCGTCGGCAGCGTAGGTTTGGTGGTAGGCTTGGTTGATATCGAGGCCCTGCTCCTTTTTCCATACATCGGGAATTCCGTCGCGGGCGGTGCTGACAACGGGCTCGCCGGCTTCCACTTCCAGCCATCCGCCGACATCGGAAGGGCGGTCGATCTGGACGCCACCGCGCTCCACGGCATCGCGTACGATTCGCCGGTCGTGGGCATCGCGCCGGTGGGAGGCTCCGGCTCGACTGAGTGTGTGAATATAGGCCTGACGAAAGGAGAGGGGACTGTAGTCTGAGACCGGTTCCGCTCCGCGATCAGTGCGCTTGTCGATGGAATAGTGGCGTGCGTCCGCTACCGTTGGCGCGCTGGGGCGATTGAAGTCCAGCGGGAGATCACTGTGTTCATCGTAATAGTTGTCGTGGGCAAAGACTATGGGTGTGTCGTCACCGGCAGTCTGCGAACGGATGAGAGCGCCGGGACCGCGTCCGGCGGGTCCGGTGTAGCCCACGTTGCCAATGGCGTCCATGACAACGCGGTCGCTCAAGGCTCCGGCCCGGTAGCCGGGGTTGTAGACCACATTGTTGACGAACTCCAGGCGGGTGCCATCAATGCCCACTCTTGGGTTGCGGGCGCGATTGTGGACGAAAAAGTTGCGTAAGTAGGAGAGCTGCCTGCCGTTGATGATGGCGCCGTAGCCGCGGGTTCCCTTGACGTGGTCGGCGTCTAGCAGCCCTTCGGCGCCGATTGAATCCTGAACGGTGACGCGCTCGGAATTGTGCGATACCGAAATGTTGTCTTCCTGGCCCCAGCGAGTGCTCAGGTTACTGGCGATCACATCTGTTGAGTTCCAGACCCGGAAAGGGCGGATGTTGGCATTGCGGTCGTAACCGGGAAGCTCGGCTGCATCCGGTCGGGTCAAGGCATCGCCGGGCGCAAAGCGCAGATATTGTACGATCACATGCTGTGCGTTTCGCACGAAAAACGAGGCGTCCGCGATCGTGATACCACCGCCTGGTGCGCTTTGACCGGCAATGGTCAGATGGCTGACGTCGCGGGCCATCAGTGTCGATTCCAGGTGAATAGTTCCACCGACATCGAACACAATCGTCCGCGGGCCATCGGCCGTTTCGATCGCGTGCCGAAGGGTTCCTTCCACCAATTCGCCGTAGGGATCGGAAAGGTTGGTCACATGGTAGACCTCGCCGCCGCGTCCACCAAAGGCATACTTGCCGGCGCCATCCGCCCCGGGGAAAGCGGGCAAGGAC
>JBJHBN010000084.1:0-3742 GCA_050485505.1 Opitutales bacterium
GCATAAGCTCGATCAATGCCATCTCAGCCCTTTGTGAGGCGACCGAAGCTGATGTGGACGAGGTGGCCTATGCGATCGGCAAAGACTCGCGTATCGGGCCGAAGTTTCTTAAAGCCAGCGTGGGCTTTGGGGGTTCTTGCTTTCAGAAGGATATTCTCAATCTGGTTTACCTGTGCCAGCACTTTGGCCTGCCTGAAGCTGCTGCCTACTGGGAGCAAGTGGTGGTAATGAACGATTACCAAAAGCGTCGCTTTAGCCGCAAGATCGTCAAGTCACTGTTTAATACCGTATCCGATAAGAAAATCGCGATCCTTGGCTTTGCCTTTAAGAAGGACACCAACGACACTCGGGAATCGGCTTCCATCTACGTCTGCCGCGACTTGCTGGAGGAGGGCGCAAACCTCAGTATCTTCGATCCGCAGGTGGAGGCGAGACAGGTATTTCGCGACCTGAACCACCATCGGATTCTACCCGATGGACGCGTCAGTGACCGCGTTCATATCGCTGATTCCGCCTATGAAGCCTGCGATGGAGCACACGCCTTGGTTATCCTGACTGAGTGGGATGCCTTCACCGCAGAGGAACTGGATTACCTGCAAATCTATCGCAGCATGGAAAAGCCAGCGTTTATTTTCGACGGTCGTAATATTTTGGATCTTTCGCAGATGCGGCGAATCGGATTCGAGGCGCACGGCATTGGTAAGCCCGATTGATACGGCTTAGTTTGCGCTTTCGCCCTGCTGGAATTTAAAGGTCTGCTGAACCCGCACCGGCATCGGTTTACCATTCTTGAGCGGCACCTCGTAGTGCATCCCCGCAATGGATTGGATTGCTGCTTCGACGAGGGCAGGGTGGGCCGTTCCCAGAGGCAGGGCCAAGCGTGTTGTCCCGTCGCGGTCGATGTAGTATTCCATCCTAACCGAACCGCTGATGGGACGCTCTTCTTCGTCGACAGGGAAGAATTTGGCGGGTTGCGAAACCAGTCGGGGAATCGCATCAAGCTCGTGTAGCTGACAAAGCCGGAATGCCGGCCTCAGCAGCCGGGCCATGTGAGGCACCGGTTGTCGGATACGGTCGTAAGCGCTGTAGGTTCGGACACCATTGTCGCGGAAGTGGAGGCGCATCAGGGAGCGAACGGCCTGCGGCTGGCCGTCGACCTCCGCAGGCGCGAAGCTGCTCCGTTGAAGACCTGTCAGGGCGGCCCGGGCAAAAGCCTCGTCCGTGGCTTCGACAACGATGAATTCCGAGGGTTGCCCCATTTCGTCGACAATGAAATGCAGCTCAGCAAATCCCTCGTCGATTCCTTGAATCGTACTCGACAAGGGGAACTGGACAAGGTTTTGCACGAGGCGGGGTGGAGTGGTTTCAGCAGGAGGCCGTACTACAGCGTGGCTGGCCGATGCCAGTACGGCCCCCAACATTAGCGCTGCGACGATTGCCTTAATCGCCTAACCCTCCCGATCGCTTGTTTTTTGGTGACTGAATGTCTGGACGACTCGTACGGGAACGGCCTGATCATTGCGCTTGGGCGCATGGTATTCCATGGATTCAATCGAGCGCAGAGCGAACTCAATGAGCGTCGGATGCGCCTCTTCCAGTGGGTTTGCGAGACGAGTTTTGCCGTTGCGGTCGATGTAATATTCCATGCGAACCTCGCCCTCGATTACGTTACCTTCGTCGTCGAGCGGAATGTAGCGCGGCACGTCTGAGCGCAATTGTAGGGGTGCATCCAGGCGGTTGACCTGTGTCAGCTCAAATCCGCCATATCGGCGCATGATGACAAAGCGCGTGCGGTCTTCCACCGTGTTCATCACGCTGACATTGCGAACACCGTGTTGTTGGAACGCCAACTGAACCTCTGCTCGCACAGGAATCGGCTCGCCGTTCCTGGTCGCAGGGTGGAAGGGTGTCTTGAGGATGCCCTCGACGGCCGCATCTGCAAACACGTGGTGGGTGGCCCGGGTTACCAGATAGTCGGTGACCCGGCCTTCTTCGTTCACCTCGACGCGTAGAGTGACATGGCCCGTGTAGTGATCGCGGGTGAATCCGGTTTCGTCGGGATAGCTAAAGTGGTTACTGTGTACCATCCGCGGAGGCGTATCGGCCCCATCGGCACGGATAGTCGCCATGGTCCCTGTCGACAGGACTGCCATGGCCAAGATAGAGAGGATGGCTGTTTTCATAATGATCTCAGGTTGAATGCTAGGTTTTAACATAACGGCTTCCCTTTTGTTTGACAAATGAATTCGGGCGGTTTTTGGACTCGGCCTTTGTTGAGAATAGGGTCGACTTCCGCTCCTGCTGAGTATGCTGAAGGGCATGGAAACGGATAAATGGCTGCAAATTCTGCAGGACATCCTGATTGGTTGGGGCAGTGACGAAACCGTCGCGGTGCTCGCAAGCCATGCGATTGGTGCGGTCTCGGTTATAGCCTTGGCAATTTTTGCGAATTGGGCCGTCAAGGCGGCGCTCTTGAGGATTATCGGGCCGATCATTCACCGTACTCCCTGGAAATGGGACGACGTATTGCTGGACCACGGTGTTTTTACCAGACTTTCGCATTTGGCTCCGGCTTTCGTCATAAAGGTTTTCGGTTCCGCCGTTTTTGGAGCGTACAGTGACATCGTAGCCGGTGCGGTTCAGGTCTATGTGCTGGTTATTCTGTGGATGATTCTCAGCGCCTTCCTGAATGCTACTCAGGCCATTTTCGAGAGGACGGATGAGGGCGCGAATGTGCCGGTGAAGGGTTTCGTTCAGGCAGTCAAACTGGTGTTGTTCCTGATCGTTGGAATCCTCGTGATGTCAGTCATATTCGGACGCTCGCCGGTATACTTCCTCAGCGGACTGGGGGCGGCCACAGCGGTGATGATGTTGATTTTCAGGGATGCCTTGCTGGGGTTGGTTGCAGGGGTAATGATTTCGGTCAACCGCATGGTGCGGGTGGGCGACTGGATCGACATGCCTAGCAACGGCGCTGATGGTGACGTAATCGATGTTTCGCTGACAACGGTAAAAGTCCGCAACTGGGACCGAACGATCACCACCATCCCGTCTTACGACCTTATTTCCAAGTCCTTCAAAAACTACCATGGAATGTATGAGAGCAAGGGTCGCCGGATAAAGCGCGCTCTCAACATCGACATGCAGACGATTCGCTTCGTCGACGAGGAACTGCTCGAACATTTCAAGCGAGTCCGCCGTCTGCTGCCATATTTGGAGAGTAAAGTGAGGGAGATTGAAGAAGCCAATTCGGAAACGGGTCTCGATCTCGACGTGCTTTGTAATGGCCGTCGCCTGACCAACATCGGCACCTTTCGTGCCTATTGCACTGCCTTTCTCAAGGAGCATCCAAAGCTGAATCACAATTTGATGCTTCAAGTCCGCCAACTTGCGCCCACAGAGCATGGGCTCCCGATAGAAATCTACGCATTTACCAGCGACACCAGCTGGATTCCGCACGAGGCGGTACAGGGGGACATCTTTGATCACTTGCTTTCCGTGTTGGAGGAATTTGGCCTGCGTGTATTCCAGGAGCCTTCCGGTCATGATTTGAGAGAAGCTTTCAGCAAATCCAAGGAGTGATCATGCATAGTCTGGGACGTTTGCCATCGGCGGGATTTCGTGCGTAGCTGAGTGCCATGTTTTTAAGCGGAATAGGCACAGCGGTGCCGGAGACCAGTTACACGCAGGAGGAATGCTGGCAGGCTCTGAAAAATTCGGAACCTTTCCAAGTTCTGCAACC
>JBJHBN010000084.1:3752-7814 GCA_050485505.1 Opitutales bacterium
CATCTCCACCCGCCATCTGGCATTAGCGGATTTGCAGGAGGCCTTTCTCATGGATCCAGATTCTCTGCAGCAACGGTTTGAGACCAAGGCACCGGCTTTGGCCACTGAGGCGGCACGTAAGGCTCTGCGGAATGCGGGTCTGCAGCCGCATCAGATCGGTGCCGTTGTCGTCTCGACATGCACTGGTTACATGTGCCCTGGGCTGTCGAGCTATGTGGCAGAAAGGCTACAGCTTAAGCCCGGCGTATCTGCCTACGACCTCGTAGGCCAAGGCTGCGGAGCGGCCTTGCCCAATGCTGCTCTGGCAAAGTCTGTGCTAGACGCAGGAGAGGCCGAGCACGTGCTCTGCGTCTGTGTCGAAGTCTGCAGCGCTGCCATGTATCTGGATGACGATCCGGGAGTGCTGATCAGTGCCTGCCTGTTCGCGGACGGAGCTGCCGGCGCTGTCTGGTCGACACAAACGCCGTCGAACAAGCGCCGGATCCAATGGCTGCGATCCCAGTCGCGCCTGTCCCCGGCTCACCGCAACGAACTGCGCTTCGAACACAGCGGCGGTCGCCTGCGCAACATCCTTCGTCAATCGGTGCCGGAAATCGCCGCCGTCGAAGTGCAGAATGTGCTACAGGAAATACTCCTCAAGGATGATGTCGGGCAGGATGGCATCGCTGCCTGGATTCTGCACGCAGGTGGTCAGAATGTGCTGCGGGCTATTGCGGATCGTCTCAAGCTGGAGTCTGAGCAGCTCGAGCACAGTGCCGGTGTGCTGGACCGCTTTGGCAACCTCAGCAGCCCTTTTGTATACTTTGTTTTGGAGCGCGCACTGCAGCGCGAAGCGGCGCCGGGTCGCTGGGTCTTTGGTTCTTTTGGGGCTGGTTTCAGTTGTCAGGCGGCCTTGTTGCAAGTGGGAGCTGCGCTGTAAATGAACGACCGCCGGATTGAACCTGAAATCCTCGACGAACTGCCTGCAGACGATCCGGAAGCCCAGGCTTCGCGCGGGGATCTGCGCCGGATCAACCGCCTGATGGGGCATGGGCGCCTGTTTCGCAAGGCGTGGGCACGCAGCCTGATGGGAGCTTCGGGGCCTCTTCGTATCGTCGAGCTCGGTGCAGGTGATGGGGCCTTTTTGGCGGAGCATCTGCCCGCTGCTGTAGCCGGATCCGAGCTCGTTCTGGTCGACCGAACGCCAGCCGTCGACGCGTCTGTCCGCCAGAAATTAGCCGATAAGGGCTGGGCGCTACAGGTGTTGGAGGCGGATGCCTTGGGAGCGCTTGAGGGCGAAGCTTTGGACTGTGACCTGATGTTCGCCAACCTGTTTTTGCATCATTTTGACTCCGGCGCCCTGAAGCGACTGTTCGCACGGGCCTCTAAGCTGAGCGTGCGCTTTATCGCTCTGGAACCTCGTCGCAACCGCTTCGCGCTCGCGCTGGCGGCCACCGGTCTTCCCTTGCTCGGTTGCAACCGCGTGACACGACACGATGCAAAAGTCAGCGTGCGCGCGGGCTTCAGCGCCCGCGAGCTGAGCCAGCTTTGGCCTCGACCCGAACAATGGCAGCTACTTGAGCAGCGCGAAGGGCTTTTTACGCACACATTCACCGCATCCATCCATGCCTGAACCCCTGCCCATAACCATTGTCGGCGGGGGTATCGCCGGCCTTTCTCTGGGGATCCTGCTGCGGCAATACGAGGTGCCAACGACAGTGCTGGATGCGGGAAAATACCCGCGTCATCGGGTCTGCGGCGAATTCATCCACGGCCGGGGCCAAGTGGTGATACGAAAGATGAACCTCTTGCAGGCCCTGTCCGAAGCAGGAGGCCTGGAGGCGACGTCTACTCGCTTTTATAACACCCGCAAAGCGGTCGCTACACGCAACTTACCACAGCCCGCCTACTGCATTTCCCGCTATTGCTTGGATCGATTGTTGGCCGAGCGCTTTCAGGCTTTGGGAGGTGTCCTGCAAACGAATACCCGCTGGCGCGGTGAATGGGCACCGGGCGTGGTCCGCGCAAGCGGCAGGCGGGCAAAGCCAAGTTCTGGAGGATGGCGCTTTATCGGCATGAAAATGCACGCCCGCGGTCTGGAGCTGGAGGCGCACCTCGAAATGCATTGGGGGCCTCACGGCTACGTTGGACTTTGTCCGGTGGAAGGCGACCGGGTCAATGTCTGCGGCCTCTTCCGCAGCCGGGAAACCATTCCCTCACTGGCCCGCGATGCCTGGGAGCATGCACTCATAGGCCCGGAGACCTCCCCTTTGCGACAACGCCTCCGCCAGGCTGAATGGGACCCGGATTCCTTCCAAAGTGTGGCCGCCCTGAGTTTCGATCATGGCCCCGAGGACAGCGATCCGGTCTTCAGTGTCGGCGATGCCTACGCCCTTATCCCGCCATTGACCGGCAACGGCATGTCCATGGCTCTGGAGTCCGCCGAATTGGCGCTTGGACCGGTTCTGGCCTACAGCTCCGGCATGCAGGATTGGCAGGAAAGCTGCCGTCAGGTCCGCTCCGCCTGCCAGATCCGCTTCCGCCGTCGTCTGCGCTCCGCAAGGATTCTGCAGGCACTGATGTTTCGCCCCATACCCCAGGCGATGGTTTTTGCATTGGCTGAGCGCGTTCAGCCTTTATGGAACCGCCTCCTGAAGAATACCCGCTGAAGCGTTTGCCTGCATTGCTTTAAGGCCAGCCAATTAGTTATTGCTCAAAGGTAAGCAGCCCGCATAGGCTCTGGTGCTTATGAAGGAATTGGTCGTGTTGGACGCTGGTACCCTGCGCTTTCCGCAGGAGAAATGGGAATCCTTGGGCAGTCTTGTCGACAAGATGACACTGCATGAAAATACGGCACGTGATACCGCCTCCATTGTCGCCGCAGTTGGCGATGCCGAAATGGTCCTCAGCAACAAGGTCCCCATGTCGCGAGCTGTGCTCGAGCGCCTACCGAAACTAAAGCTGATCAGCGTCCTTGCTACCGGGTACAATATTTTCGACCTCGAAGCGGCGCGGGAAAGAGGGGTGACCATCTGCAATGTACCGGCCTACAGCTCGCCATCAGTCGCTCAGCATACCCTGGCGCTGATGATCGGCCTCGCCAATCAGGTCGGCTCACACTCGGCCTCAGTACAGGGTGGGGAATGGGTTCGCAGCCCCCTGTTCAGCTACTGGCTGCATGAGTTTCCGGAGTTTTCAGGGAAGACTGCTGGATTGATTGGCTGGGGCGACATCGGACTTCAGGTTGGAACCGTGTTGAACGCCCTTGGCATGAAGGTTCAGGTGCACACCCGCACGGAACGCAACGCACCGGACTGGGAAGGATTCCGCTTTGTCGATCTGGATACGCTTACGGAGACCTCCGATGTCATTTCCCTCCACTGTCCACTGACCGAGCAGACGAAAAATATGTTCGACGAGAAGCGTCTGCGCCAGATGAAACCCGATGCCTACCTGATCAATACCGCCCGCGGCGGGCTGATCGACGAGACTGCCCTGGCCAAAGTCCTGCGCGAGGGTCACCTCAGCGGCGCCGGCCTCGACGTCCTGGAGCAGGAGCCCATGATCCAGGGACACCCGTTGATTGGAACCCCCCGCCTACGCATCACCCCCCACATCGCCTGGGCCACCATCGAAAGCCGCCAGCGTCTGCTGGACGCCTCCGTCGAGAACGTTCGACGCTTTCTGGCTGGTAAGCCGCAGAATGTGGTGTCGCGCTGATGCCCTTTCTGGCTTGCTTCGGCTCCTTGGTGCGCCTTTCTTCAGGATTTAATGTCTACCATTGAACTGATCCAGCTGAATCTGCTTTCGCCGCCGATTCTGTGTTTTGTCTTGGGAGTGCTGGCGACGCTGGTGCGGAGTGATCTGCGCTTACCTGAGCCATTTTATCAGGGGCTTTCTATCTACTTGTTGCTGGCAATCGGCGTGAAGGGTGGGGCGGCACTGGCGGCGAATCCGGGCGGTGGGTTGTGGCTGGTTCTGCTGACGGCGGTCCTGCTGAGTGCGGCGACGCCGCTCTGGGTTTTCCCCATCCTGCGCTGGCTGGGGCGAATGAGCACCGCGGATGCGGGTGCGGTAGCGGCA
>JBJHBN010000085.1:0-7725 GCA_050485505.1 Opitutales bacterium
CTATGAGACAGGGAGATCACCGGTTCGAGAGGGGCCATACTTTCTATTTTATGGGTGAGAAGCAGGCCCGTCACCTCAGCGTCAATTTTGGTTGGGAGATCAAGCATGTTCCGGGCGTTGCTCATCACAACCGTTACATGGCCACCGCTGCTGTCGAAGAGCTTTTTGGGAAAAAATAATCATTCACTTATATGATTTCAAGATTCATAGATTCACTTCTCTTATTCCGTTTCTTTGGAACGGTGTTCGCTTCGGCGTTCATTGCGTTGTTTTTCACGATCTCACTGGTTGCCGAAAGTCTGCCCAGGGACATTCCGAAAACTGCGGGACCGCTTGTGATTGCAGGGGGAAGTGAAAGCGAATCCTGGTACGAGATTTTTTCCACCATAGTGGACTTGAAGCTGGAAGGCCGACCCCTGGCTGTTTTTGGAACCGGTCAAACTGACTCTAATGCCAGATCTGCCGGTGAAAATCTGGTTAACCGCATAAATTCGACCTTTGGCAACGATACGTCTGTATACGTACATATTACTACCAGTTCAGGCGGAAATGATCCAGACAACGTGGCTGCGATTCGCGCCGCAGGAGGTGTTTTCTTTGTGGGTGGTATTCAGGGTAGAATCATGGACGGTTTCAGCAACGCAGATGGATCACCCACAGCTGCGCTTGAAGCGGTCTGGGAGATCTATACCGAGGGTGCGGTTGTCGCAGGCAGCAGTGCCGGAGCCGCTATTATGGGCAGTCCCATGATCTCCGGTGGGACCTCCAGCAATGCACTTCTCCGCGGGCCCACCCCGGCCGGTTCCTCTGCTCCTGGTGTTAACTACCGTGACGGAATGGGATTCAACCGGGATGCTGTTTACTGCCAACACCATATTGAACGGGGTCGTGTTGGCCGTTTGCTTACTGCGGTGATCAGCCCGATTTTTGGCAGCGAGCAGGGAATTGGAATCGCTGAGGACACTGCAATCTTGATCGACAACAGTTCTCGCATTGCAACCGTTATTGGAAGCAAGGGAAGCATTGTGATCGATGCCTCGCAGGCTGAATTACTGGATCACGGTCAAATGACCGGCGTCAGGGTTCACTACCTCGATCGGGGTGACATGATAAACCTGCGGACTCGTGAGGTCCGCATTGCCGAAGGACGCCTTCCTGTAAATCCAAGCCAAACCGGTGATTCAATAACAGTCGATGCCTGGGACAGTAATGCTATTTACAACCTGATGGTCCAAATCCTGGATACAAAGGGAATCGATTCAGGCATCGCTAGTGAAACAAATTTTAACCTCATTTTCGAAGCCACCGAAAACACACAGCTGCTCCGCATGACCGATGAAGCGGACGGTGTTCGCCCTACCTGGAGCGTTATCAATATGTCTCTGAGTGTTCTCCGACGGGACGATGAAACGCCTATCTGAAGCAAATATTAACTTAAGCAAATGATTCTTAAACTCATGAATTCATCTCTCTCATTCCATTCATTCAGAAGAGCCGCTGCTTCGGCAATTATTGCCCTACTCTTCTCATTTTCGCTCTTTGCTGAAACCTTATCAAATGAGATTCCAGAAGGTGCTGGCCCACTGGTAATTGCGGGTGGAGGTGTGAACCAATCCTGGGATGAAATTTTCGGGACCATTGTGGACTTTAAACTGGAGGGTCGTCCGCTGGCTGTTTTTGGGGCGGGGGTCTCCAATGGCCGACCTGGCGCCGAAAGTCTGGTCGATCGCATCAATACCACCTTTGGCAATGACACGGCCATCTACGTTCATATTACGTCAACTTCGGGAGGAGACGATCCTGACAACGCGGCAGCGATTCGCTCTGCCGGAGGGGTGTTTTTCATGGGTGGTAGCCAGACGAGCATCATGAACAGTTTCACTAATTCTGGCGGCACTCCAACCTTGGCTTTGGAAGCTCTCTGGGACCTTTACGCTGAGGGCGGGGTCATTTCCGGAAGCAGTGCAGGTGCAGCTATCATGAGCGATCCAATGATTTCCGGTGGAACCTCCAGCAATGCGCTGGCCCGTGGTGCAACTGCTCCAGGCGCCTCGTTGCCGGGAGTGAACTACCGCGCAGGAATGGGATTCAGCCCGGATGCAGTCTACTGCCAGCACCATATTGAGCGAGGTCGCTTTGGCCGCTTGCTCGCCGCAGTGGTCAGCCCGATGTTTGGCAGCGATTTGGGTATAGGAATTGCTGAAGACACCGCCCTCTTGATCGATAATAGTACCCGTATCGGAACAGTGATTGGAGGCAAGGGAAGTATTGTAATTGATGCTTCGGAGGTGGAATTGCTGGACCGCGGACAAATGACCGGAGTCAAGGTCCACTACCTTGATCGTGGTGACCAAATCAACCTGTTGACTCGTGAAATCTACATCGCTGATGGCCGACTGCCCGTAAATCCCAGCCAAACTGGAGATTCTCCAACTGTTGGAGCTTGGGGTACGGATGCAATATATGATCTGATGGTGCAGATTCTGGATACTCAAGGAGTTACCAGCGGGATTGCCAGTGATACCAATTTCGATCTCATTTTTGAAACTACCGAAAACACCCAGTTGCTACGAATGACCGACGAAGAGGACGGAGTTCGTCCAACCTGGAGTGTCACCGATATGAGCCTTAGCGTCCTACGGCGCGATGATGAGGCTTCTCACTACCTGCATGACTGGCATTTCGAGGAAGCCGAAGGAACCGAAATGTCAGCGACATTGAATTCAGCTCGACCCTGGGTTTCATGGAATGGCAATCTGGCGGATTCGTTTACCACCGGCGACGGAACTTTTCGCATCCAGCGCAACGCTGGTGGATTGAACCGAAGAGTCGATGTCGGAGAAACCGACGGTGCCGAAATCCTTTATATGTTGGTCGATTTCGCTGGTTGGAACTTCGCCGATGTGACCAATCCGGATGCTGGCGAAATTGAGATCCGAATGCACTTCATGAACGGTGAGGCTGCCGACAATCCAGGCCAGGTCACCGCCGGTAAACGACTGATTCACAACACGGACGGAACGGTCTCGCTTCAGGCAGACTCGACTGGCACTGCCGCACCTGGTGGTGAAACCAGTGATCCGGTTAGCCTCTTCAGCGAGACCCAACTTGAGAACCTGAGATTGGTCACAGCTTACAATACAGTAGAACACTCGTACTCGGTGTATTATCAGGAAGGGGATGGAGAATGGATCGAATTCTTCTCGGGTAATACAAGTGGTGTCCGCTCTGCCATTTCATTCAGGATGTGGATAAGGGGCGACTTCTACGGTGACGGATTGAACTATCTCGATCTCGACCGTTTTGCCGTCACGACCTTTTTCCCGGATGGCGAGCCCGAAGATTTCGGTGATTCTGTAAGTATCTGGGATGAGATGGAAACCATCGGCAATTCCGGTTTCAAAGATACCAATATCGGTCTGGTTTGGGACCAGCAATGGCCTTGGGTCTACCATGCAGCTTCGCACGGGTGGATTTGGTTCGGTCACGATCAGAACCCGGCAGATGAAGATGGCATTTGGGGTTACCACGTAAACACCTCCAGCTGGGTCTGGATCAATACCGATTTGGATCACTGGATCTATAAATTGGATGACTCCACCGGCGAGTGGAAACGTATCAATGAATTGGGAATCAACTGAACGCGATTAACTAAAAAGAAGGAAGATGATGAAAAAGACAATACTGTTACTAAGCTGCGCAAGCATAGCCTGCGCATCATATCTCAATGCAAGCATCCTCCACCATTGGAGTTTCAATGAAGCTGCGGGTACAGACATCACTGATACTGTCAATTCGGCAAACCCTGGTGCTCAATGGAGCAGCTGGAACGGAACCGGTCTGGATGACCTTAGCGGTCAAACAACCGGAACAGGTGCTTTAAGAATTGAATCCACAGTGGCTGCACGTGAGTCGCGTGTTCTCGTCGGAGATACGGGCGGGGCCGAGACTTTGTTCCTGCACACGAGAATCAACAGTTGGGAAATGACGGACACCACTCAGCTTCGATTTGGATTCGTAAACAATGAGCTCTTCCAAGGCGGCAGCAGCATCTTTGCAGAAACCCGATTAACCCTCCAAGGAGATAATTCGGTTACACTTCAGTCATACGCACTCGGAGGAGGCACGAACTCTACCTCCGTGGCTCTCTTTGGAAATGTGATGACCGATCCTCTGGACTTGGTTCTAGGTGTTAACACAACAACAAATGAGTATACCGTTCAATATCGAATCGGTTCTGATGCATGGGTGGATTTTTATGAAGGTGCACTTTCTGATACACGTGACCCATTGTCCTTCCGCATTTATTCTACGACAGGGACCACAACCGGCGTTGGCGAACTCGTGCTGGACATTGACAGCGTGACCCTCAGCACCGTCAATCCAATCCCCGAGCCACAAACCTACGCTTTGATGCTTGGACTGGCTGCGATCGGCTTTGTTTATCTGCGCCGACGCCGTAGCAACCGCTCAGCGGAGCCAAGCTAATCCGAGCTTCCCATTTCTGCAATCTCCCATAGCCGAAGCCTCTCATGTCAAAAGATCCAATCAAGTATCTCTTACTCATAATACTGCTACTTCCTGCTCACGCAGCAAGCGGCAAGATTCTCCACGACTGGCAATTCAATGACAGACGAGACACACCGCTGTCGGGAACCCTGAATACTGCCTCCCGCTTCACCAACTGGGATGGCAATTTGGCGAATTCCAGAGCAACGGGTGACGGCATATTCCGAATTCGTCGGGATGGCGGCGGTAACAACAGGCGATTTGATCTGGGCAACACGGGTGACGCGGACGAATTCTTCCTGGTAGTCGAGATTGCTGGTTGGAACTTCACAAACACCCGGGGTCGCAATCCAAATATCCGCTTTGAGTTCATGAGCGAACCCGCACGGGCTAATTCAACTCAGACGACTGCGGGCATGAGGTTGGAAAGAATGCCAAACGGTTTGGTTTCCATGCAGGCCTTTGCATCTGGCACAGCCGCACCTGGTGGGCAGGCAAGCGATCCAAGGCCACTGTTTAACTCATTTATGAACCAGAAGCTGACGATGGTGACATCTTACAGCAAAAGCCTGAACCAGTATGTTGTGCACTTCCGTGTTGGTGAAGGGCCTTGGTATGAGTTTTTCCGTGGCCATACCAGCGGCGTCCGGGAAGCTAAATCGGTCCGGATGCGTGTTTTCGGCGACTTCGACGGTGGAGGACGCAACTACTTCAACATTGAACGCCTATATGTCTCAACGGAATTTCCGAAAGACGCCCCGATCAGCCGGGATCGGCTCTGGCGGGAAGTCCAGGAGGAAGTATTGGATACCTTTGTCTTCTCACCCTCTGACGGTGTGGAGATGGATATCTACTACCATAAACCCAGCAGTATCACCAATGAAAGCCCGATCGTGATGGTATTGCACGGAGTGAATCGCGACGCAGACAGGTATCTCAGGCAGTGGCGTTCATTGGCGGAGGAGTATGGATTTCTGCTGATCGTGCCTGAATTCAGTCAAGAAAACTTCCCTGGCGACAGGGGCTATATCATGGGTAATGTTTTTGATCGAGACGGTGAAAGAAATCCCCGGGAAACCTGGGCCTATTCTGCTCTGGAACCGTTGTTTGATGAGGTGCGGGACCGTTTTGAGAACAGCAACGAGGGATACTATCTTTACGGTCACTCTGCGGGGTCACAGTTTGTTCACCGAATGAATTATTTCGTTCCGGATGCGCGCTTCGTACATGCGGTATCCGCAAACGCGGGTTGGTACACCCTACCCACACACGAAATCGATTTTCCGTATGGTCTGAACAATACGGGCGTCTCCCAAGAGGAGCTCAAACACGCACTGAGTCAGCCCGTGCTGATTCTGTTGGGCGAAGAAGACAACGATCCAAATCACCGCCATTTGAGGCGGGCACCAGAAGCTATGGAACAAGGCGCCCACCGTTTTGCCCGCGGCAACAACTATTACAGTCGTGGCTTGGAAGCTGCAGAGAAGCTCGGCGTAGATTTTGGTTGGCAGATTCAGACAGTTCCTGGTGTGGCCCACAACAATGCGCACATGGCCGTAGAGGCTGCAGCATTTCTCTTTAAAAACAAAAATGAAAATTAGGTTCTATTTCAGCGTTTTACTGGCACTGCATCTACCGCTTGTTGCAGGTGCGATCAGCCAGGGTGTAGACAGCTACATCTTCAACCCTCCGGGTCATCCGGATGAAGATGTACCAGTCTGGACTTATCGTCCACCAGGCCTTCCTCTGGATGCACCAATTGTCTTTGTCTGTCATGGCACAAATCGAAACGGTGAGTCTTACCGAAACAATTGGATTCAGGAGGCTAATGAACTCAGATTTATCCTGATTGTTCCTGAATTCACTTCAGAGGCCTTCGGTGGTTCCCGGCGATACAACCAGGGTAATATGCTGACCTTTGGTGGTGACCCTATTCCCCAGGAGCAGTGGTCGACCCAGGTTATTGAGGATTTGTTCGATGATGTCGTGTCCCGAACCGAGGGAGGCCAGGAGCACTATTATTTGTATGGGCATTCGGCAGGGGCACAATTTGTTCAGCGTCTGATTTTCTTCCTCCCGGAAACTAGAGTTGCCAAAGCGGTAATGGCCAACCCCGGTTGGTATACAGTTGCAGACACGAATATCGGTTATCCGTTTGGCTTGGAGAACAGCCCGTTTGACATGGGGATTTTGTCTGAAAGGCTCGCACAGGGACATGCGATACTTCTGTCCGAGGATGACAACGATCCCAACGCAAATGCGCTGAACCGAAGTGAAGATGCTGACGTACAAGGAACAAACCGATTCGACCGAGGCATCTACTTCCATTCACACACTCAGGAATTCGCAGACGCAAACGAGTTCGATTTCAACTGGAGCCTGGCCTTTGCTCCCAATATAGCTCACTCAAATTCGGCTGTTTCTCCGTACGCTGCCCGTCTACTTTTCAGTTCATGGAGCCAAAATGGTGCCTATTTATACAATGGCGATGGCATGGAAATCAGCCAGGATTTCTCTCGCGGACTCCCTGCAGCAACAAATAACAATACGAACTGGGTGGATAATCAAACCTTCCCGGGATGGTACATTGAATTTTCTGAATCCGGAACTCCTGATACTTACCGAGTTAATCATTTAACAACCTCCGGTAGTGTACAGCACTGGAGAGCTAGCGAAGCCGCGACCGAAGGCTTCATAGGTGGACGGGCAAGTGACACATCCGGTGACATTCACTATGCCTTGCGCATTACCAATAACAGTGGAAGAGCATTGAATCGATTTACCTTGAGCTACGAGGGAGTGCAGTTCCGCAACAGCAACTCAGGAGTTCTGAACACGATCCAGGTGGAATGGAAAACCGGTTCCCTTACGTCGATCGCACAGGATGAGGATTGGATTCAGATCCCGGAATTAACATTTGAAGCGCCTCACATCGGTGACGGAGCAAGCTCAGCAGTCAACGTGGACCCTTACGACAGCAGTAACCGCATTGTCCTGGGACCAGTTGTGGTTGAGGATGTGCTCTGGCTACCCGGCGAATCCCTTTGGCTGCGATGGACAGATGAAAATGCACCAGGAGTAGACCATGGCATTGGCCTTGATTCAGTAACTTTCTCTGCGGTTAGAACCGAATTTGAAGCCGGATTGGCACTGGATCTGTCCGTTGTTCCACTGGGAGACTCTGAAATCCTCCTGTCTCTTCCTGACTCGGAACTG
>JBJHBN010000086.1:0-7682 GCA_050485505.1 Opitutales bacterium
GAAGGGCAGGGAGAGATTTGCGGTTTAGTTTGGACATCAGTTTTCCAGTTTTTCGTAGGCGCTGATCGCATCCTCAATTTTATCAAACAGCCGTACTTCCTGATTCTCGATCATCAAGCCCATTTCGCAGTAGTCCGCGAGTGAACCCAGTGAGTGGGAGACCATGATGACCGCGGCTTTCTCGCGTTTCTCAGTCAGGGCTTTGCGGCTTTTGCGTTTGAAAAAGCGATCGCCCACGGCGGTGATTTCGTCGATCAGGTAGTAATCAAATTCAAAGGCCATGCTCATTGCAAAGCCCAGCCTAGAGTGCATTCCGGACGAATAGGTTTGCAACGGCATCTCAAAATACTCGCCGAGTTCCGAGAAGTCTTTGACGAATTCGAGGCGTTCCTGAATAGCGTCTTCGTCGAGTCCGAATACGCGGAAGACAAAAGTGGCGTTCTCGCGACCGGTCAGTTGGGCGTGATACCCGCCGCGCAGGGCCACAGGCCAGGAAATCGTTTTATTGGTCCGGACTTCGCCGCTGTCTGGGAAATCAATGCCACCGAGCATGCGCAGGAGAGTCGTCTTGCCCGCGCCGTTGCGTCCAACGATCCCAATACTTTTCCCTTCCGGGAAGGTGACATTTACATTGCGGAAAACGTAGTGGCGTCCGTGCTTGCCACCGTAGGATTTGGTCAGATTGATGATTTCGATCATTTCTGTTTATAGGGTGACAAGGCGGTAACGGTAGGCTCGGTAGAGAGCCAGGGCGAGCGCGAGGCTGACCAAGGTGAATACAAAAAGATACTGGTAACTCGTTCCGATGGTCGTGAAGTTAGGGAAGAAAGCCGCGCGCTGCAGCTCGATAACGTGCAACAGCGGGTTCCAGAGCAAATAGGTCAGCAGATCTTCAGGCAACCGCTCGGTGGTAAAGAAGATGCCGGAGACGAAATACAGCGGGCGATTGATCAGTGGAAGGGCTTTTTGCGTTTCGGGAAACAGGCAGCCAAGCACGCAGGCGATGAGGCCGGCGGCAAAACAGAGCGGAACAAAAATGGAGAAAACAGCTATAATGCCGACGACGTTGTAGACTGGAACATCGAATTCAAGGAAGACGCCGAGGAAGGTGAGCAGCGTGATATAGGCCCCGAAGGAGATAAAAGATTCCAACAGAATACGTGAAATTACCGTATCGATGGGTTTTACGAATCGATAGTTGAACATTCCCCGGTTCGAATCGACTGCCTTCATGCCACTGCTGAGGCTGTGGGAGAACAAAAGAAAAGGCACGATGCCCGTGACAAGGAATATTGGAAAATCGATCCCCGGCGGGGAGTAGCGGAAGCCGAAAGAGAAGATGATGCTCAACACCAAGACATGCGCAGCTGGTTCGAGTACCGCCCAGGCATAGCCCAGACGCCATTTGCCGAAACGCGTCTTCAATTCCCTCGCAAACAGAGCAAAAATAACTCGCCGCTGAATCAGAAGGGGATGCTGTTGAACCTGCTGCATTGTAAATTTTTGGCCCGGAGTGGCCTTTTCCCCAATTTAGAAGACGGAAGCTTTAGCAGAATGTTCCGCCGGGACAATCGAAAATCTCAGAGTCATAACGGGAATGGGGGCAGTTCGCGCCACTTTGGAGTTGTCTCTCACCAGGATCCTCGGCGCCCTCGGCGAGACCGCCACACCTTGCTGGTAAAATTTTGTTAGGCCTTTCGTCCAATAAACATCTGCTCCTTCATTCGGTGTTCGTTGCAGGGGAAATGTTCCAGAAGGGTTTTTAGAATCTCAGGCGTTCGAATGTCGTCTGCAACGAGGGTTCCGTTGGGTTGCAGGAGTTCGACGATCTTTGGCAGATTGGCGGCGACCTCGCGGGGATTATGGCTGACGTCGCAAAATACTGTCTCAAATTGCTCGCCGGCCCAATCCATTTTGCGGAAATCGCCCTTGCGCACTTCAACCAAATGGTCGAGCTTGCGCGTGCACAGGTTCTCTTTGAGGCTTTCAATGGAGCCGCCAGAGCGGGTGATGTGCGGCAGGTATAGATCCTTGTTGGGTTTCTTCGCGAGCGGTTGCCCGAAGAAGGCTTGCCACTCGTCTTCTGAAGCTATACCCAGATCGACGCTGATAAAGCGTTTCTGTTTCCCGCTGGCGCGGATCCCGTAGGCAATGCAGCAAGTAGAGCGGCCTATCCAGGATCCAATTTCGAGGAATGGTCCGGGGTGTTCCCGTCCCATTCGGTAGAGCTCTTCAGCCTGGTATTTAGATAACCATCCCTCTGGCAGGGATGGGTAATAACGGGCCCGAAAGGCGTATTTTCGAAGTCGGTTGAACATTGCAATCCTCAAATGCGGATCGCGTAAGGGAAGCCAATTAGCGCGGAGTAGCAATGCTTTTTTGGCTTTGGAGAACGGACGCCCCGTCCACCCGGA
Source organism: Opitutales bacterium (assembly GCA_050485505.1). GTDB lineage: Bacteria > Verrucomicrobiota > Verrucomicrobiia > Opitutales > Oceanipulchritudinaceae > JAFIGG01. The sequence goes on from JBJHBN010000086.1 coordinate 2,415, forward strand.
TCAATCGTGGCACTCCTCGGCGAGGCTGCCATACTTGGCGGCGCTCGGATCCCAGGCCGCCCGACTTCTTACTTCCGGTCAACTGCAAACGCCAAGAGGCGTAGGCTGAACCAGCCCAGAGTGAAGGCGAGGGCAGCCGTTTTCAGAGTGCTTTCGGTAATCCAGCCGGCGGCAAAAGCGATACCACTTCCGAGCATACCAACAAGGCACAGAAGGGCGGCGATGATCAGTGCGTTTTTCATGTTATTTTCGAAGTAGGTAGCGGGTGTAGAGAATGTAGGTCAAGCCGCATAGCAGCCAGACCGGTAGCGTCAGAAAAGAGGGGAATACACCTTGCTTGAAGAATACAAACCCGATCGCGAGGCTGACCGTCCAAGCCACGACCACGGCAGGATTAAAGCTGGCGTTGCGTAGGGCTGCATAGTTGGGGAGCAGGCGCATTTTCGGGAATATAAAGTAATCCACCAGCAGGATGGCTCCAATGGGTGCCAGAATCATTCCGTAGAGGCCGACAAAGTCGAGCAGCTGCATGGCAAAGGCTGGAAATAGTCCGGCGAAGGTGGCAAGGCCTCCGGTGGCCAGGGTTACGACAAAACGCGAGCGCTTGGGGAAGATGGCCTGAAATGCGAGGCCCGCCCGGTAAATGGTCGGGTTTGCGGTTGTCCAGCCCGCGACGATGACGCAGAGTAGGCCGGCCAGGCCAAGGGCCTCAAAAGCCATTGGGCCGGGCAGCACGGAAGTGTCGCCGGGATTCTGCTGAAGGTGCAGGGCATAGAGCATTGAGGCAGAGATCCAGGCCATAAAGTGGCCAATATACATGCCGGCGGCGGAGGCCCATCCATAGCTGGCTTTGCGGGCAAAGCGCAGAATGCTCATATCTGCCAGCCCAACGTGCACCGCGGCATTGCAGAACCAAGCGAAGAAAAAGACGTGCCAGAAAGTGAATTTTATGTGCCCTTCATGTGGGATGCCATTCCAGATAATGGTTTGGGAGGCTTCCCAGAACTGGCCGAGGTTTTCGATGCCCAGCTTTGGCAGCGTCGTGATTCCGGCGATCAGAAAAATCAGAATCATCCACGGCGCAGCGATGTTGGCTACTCGTGCGACCATATCGTAACCGCGTGCAGCAATCCAACTGAAGATACCGCCGATGATCAGCACCGCGATAATCCATGCGATACCGGTTGGGGCACGATCGGTGAGCTCCGGCATGCGCACATCGACAAAGGGAGCCACGCCCACTGCTGTGGCGGCAACCGTGATCATGGCCCCGGCAAGAATGCAAAACAGGATACCGTTGGCCAAATTGTAGGCGATAATGAACTTGCGGCCGGCCACTTGCTCCAGCTGGTAATAAAGCGTTACCCGGGTGCGCGTGGCAATTGGAGCGCAGAGGTAGCGCCAGCTTAATACGGCCATCAGGTTGCCCAACAGCAGGCCCCAGACCATGTCAAACGCGCTGACCCCGGCTGCCAAAAACAGCGGGCCGATGACAAATTCCGTTCCGGCTGTATGCTCTCCGGCATACATACCCCAGAAGCTGTGTGCAGGCTTTTGGTGGCTTTCGGGAACGGGAGTGCGTTCGAATTCTGAGGATGCAGGGGGCGGGGAGGAGTCGGGGGCCGTTTGCATTTTGAGATAAAAGACTTATTCAGCAGTATTTATCAATGATTTAATTGGAGCTGGGGAGGAATGGAGCGATGGAATAGTGGATTGATTGGAATGGAGATATGGGAGGAGACTTGGTCGGAGGCTTCCCGACCTGTTGATTTGCTTATTCATCTGAGCTTTAAAATTGCCAGCATCCCTTGCCTTTGTCGTGATGCAGCAGGTTCTCTTAGGGGGGCTTGTCTATTTATATGAGCACATTCAGGCAGTATCGTTGGCTTTGGGTTTTGGCCGCAGCAGGTGTTTGCCTGCTGGGGCTGTGGCTCGCTTTGCCGATGCTGGTAAGCCGGTTTGGGGAATCCTATCTGAAGCGGCAGGGGATTGAAGAGGTCCGCTTGCAGGTGCAGTCCATAGGGACGCACAATGCCACCGTTTTGCGGAGCCGGGCGGCGACGGCGGAATGGGAAATGGATGTCGATTTGCTGCAGGTAGAATACCGTCTGTCAGCGCTTTGGAAACAGCGACTGCGGCAGTTGAATGTGGATGGCGCCCGCTTGACCTGGACTTTGCCTGAGCGCTTGGTCCCGGACCCCGAGCCGGATCTTTTACCTCCGCCGGTTGCGGTTTGGAGGCCGGAGCGGCGTTTTCCGGTTGAACCGGTGGATGTGGAAGAGTCGGTTGAAGAGACCGACAGGCCTCCGGTGGAAATTGTGCCCGGACCCGTGGCGCGCGATGTGGAAACCGCTCTGTTCCCGCGGACCGATCCGTTTGCCGCATTGTATCAGATTCCGGTCCGTGAAATGCAGCTGTCGCGATCTACTATCGACCTGCGCTATGGGGATCATCGATCACCAGCGGTTGCCGTTGACCTTGCATTGCGTCCATCCGGTGCCGAGTCGCATTGGCGGCTGGATGTCGGCACGCCGGGGCTCACAACCCAGCTGGACATGCAGGTCGATGGCGGCAGGGAGCGGGTTCGCCTGTCCGGTGCGGTCAACCTTCGTGCACGTTCGCAACTCGGCGACTGGGAGGACTGGTTGGGGCGCGTCGATGGTTTGCCGGTCGATTTGCCGGAGGCGCTGGATTGGAATCAACTCCAGTTACAGTTCCTTAATGAATGGCAGTCCGGGCGGATGCGGATGCTGAGTCTGCAGGCCGAGTTGCGGGACATTTCCTGGCGCAGCGACCGCGGCACAGAATGGGGTGGATCAAATCATGCGGTCGCCACCTGGACCATTGAAGATAAACGCAGTGTATTGTTTTTTGGTGCGGGCATCGAGGGCTTTGGTTGGCAGGACTTCAGTTTTGGCGATGGCTATGCGGAGGGGCAGGTGGAAATGAATGAGGATCGTGTCCGCCTGCAATGGGCTCCAGTCACCGTGCATTTCCGCGATCTTCTGCTGGGCGAGATCGGTGGAGAGTTGCAGGCCGGGCTGGAACAGGGTTTGCAGGCGCAATCGCTTCTGCGCTGGCAAACAGCCGGACCGGTTGCGGAATCGGTTCCTCTGCAGTTAAATGCGTTCAGTGACCTGCAGGACGCTGCGGTTATTCAGTTGCAGTTGGGCGATGAGAGTGCGGCGGCTGAACTGAGTATTTCCAGCGATTGGGAGCATTTGGCCCGTTACCGTGGCCAAGGACGACTGCAGGCCCGTCTGGCTGCCGAGGCATTGAACTGGATCCCGCTCGACATGGAGCTGGCGGATGAACTCTTTGGCTGGCACAGCGGTGAACTTCGTGGTGAGGTCGAGTGGGACAGCAGGGGCTTTTTGCCCAGAGGGCGGGGCGAGCTTGTTTTGGATGGGCTGGGTTGGACGGATCCGACCGGACAAACAGAATTGCGCAACCTGCGTGGCAGGGTGCCTTTTCGTTTCCTCGGCCCGCCTCAGGTTCTGGGCCGACCGGAGATTCGTGCGGATCAACTCACCGTGGCAGGCTTTGAGATCGAAGACTTGGAGCTGCGCTTTCGTCTGCCGGCTGTGGATGCCTTGGATATCGAATCCTTTTCCGCACTGGTGGCCGGCGGACGTGTGACTCTGCGTCCGTTCCGCGTTGATTTGCAGAACCCTTCAGCCGACACTGTAATTGAATTTCATGACTTGGATGCCCGCCAGCTACAGGCACTGTTGCCCGAATCAGGCTACCTTGTAGACGGCCGCCTGAACGGACGCCTTCCCCTGCGCTACAGAAACGGTCAGTGGGCGCTTGGTGAAGGATACCTTCGCCTCGATGCCCAACGTGGCGGAACCTTTCGTTTCATTGACGAAGATTTTTTGCGCGAAACCATTCCGTTGGATGCGGACCAACTCGACATCGGTGAGCGTTTTTACGAAGCCCTCATGCAGGGCGTTCAGCTGAAGGCCTTCGAGATCCATCTGCTCGACCCCACGCAACCCGACGTCCCCCTCTACCTTTCCCTCGCCGGCGAAGCCCGCACCGACCGCCTGGTCGTCCCCATTGAAGGCCTCGTAATCCGCAATCGCATCGATCCCGCCGATCTCAGGGACCTCATGGACATGCTGGGCCTCGGCTGGCTGAGTTGGTAATCGACGCGGAACCATAAACCCATATTAATGCCCATATGAAAACGACAATTGAGCTCCCGGATGATTTGATGAAATCCGCGAAGGTTGCTGCAGCACGGCGACGTATGAGCTTGAAGCAGTTGTTTACCCAAGCACTGAGGAAGGAATTATCCGGAGCGTCTTGTCCGTCCGTAGAGTCATTCCGCGTGGATGAAGACGGAATTCCTTATCTGCCGGCAGATAAGGAACGAGTCAGCTCAGCGGGTATTGCACGTATCCCTTGTTGCTAATTTGAATCAGGTAGGTTCCAAGGCGCTTGTCGATGTTCACAGTGGAGCACGTCTTGTGACTTTCTATAAGGGCATTGATGCCCGTCGCGTGGCTGGAGGACAAAACGCATTGGTGGTTATTCAGGGCGAGTAGCCTTACCTCCCGGTATACGGATCGGGGGCGTTGCGGAGGCCGTCGCTGAGGAAGGTGAAGCTGAGAACGGTTGTGGAGACTCTGACCTGAATATTGAAAGAAGCCTGTCTTAATAGAAAGTTGGATGTCTCAATTCGAAGGCTGTCGCGATTGACAGTCATTGGTTAAGCGGAGTTTTATCTGACACATGCTACACCTTTCCCCAAGTGATGCAGCCCATAGAGGCGGCATCTATTATGCCAAACTGATTGGCCTTTGTAGCCTCCTGATACACATCGGCGTGGTGGAGGCGCAGGAAGCGGATCTCGCCGATGTAATCGACCTGTCACCTTTTGAGGTAGTCGCGGATGATGGAGTGCGTTATCGTTCCATTCAATCAAACAGCGCAACGCGGGTTGCTTTGGATTTGAAGGATATTCCTTTTAATATTTCCGCATTGAACCGAGACTATCTCGACGATATCTCTGCACGAGAGTCAAATGAGGTTTTTGCTTCGGAGTCCAGTACTCACAACGCCGAGCCCTTTATTCAGGTTCAGTCTACCAGGCCTTACATTCGCGGGACCTCATCTAGTCGTTTCTATGTCGATGGGCTATTCTATAACTCTTTGATTTCACCTGACGGAGCTACCGAAAGGGTTGAAATTCTCAAAGGTCCGTCCGGTATGTTGTTCGGTCAAGCGGAGCCGGGCGGAACCATCAACTATGTGTTGAAG
>JBJHBN010000087.1:0-7622 GCA_050485505.1 Opitutales bacterium
ATCGTGTGCGATGCCAGAGCCATTGTCCTTTACGTGAATAACGTCTAAAGCATCAAGCGTATTTTTCTCAAAAGAGACTTCCAGTTCTTGTGCGTCCGCATCAAGGCCATTCCATAGAAGTTCAATAATCCCAACCACAGGCCGCTTAGTGGCTGCCATGGTCTTGATATGATCGTCTTGGACCTGAACTTCAATTTCTTGCATCACACTACCCTCCACTTAATCGCAAACAACTCCTCCACCTCTTCCTTCTGCTCCAAACGGGCGGAAATTTCGTCGAGGAGGTCGTCTTTCTTGCGGTTGATTTCTTTTTTGGCGTTTTCGTAATCTTTCCAGGCTTCGTCGCGTTTGTCGCTGAGAGGCCTGATCTTTTTCTGCAAAGCTAGTTTCTCGGGCAGGTTGGCCGAATGGCGGGCCTCTTTCTGCAGGGCTTTGATTTCGTCTTCAACTTCTTTAAGGCTGTGTTTTAAGGACTTGGCTTTGTCGTCTGCCCAGGAGTCAAGCTTGTCTATCTCCTCATCAAAGTATCGGCTGTTTTCACTCGAAATCTCCTCGATGATCCCGCGCTTATTCTCCTGCCAATGTTCCTGCAAAGTAACCCGTGCATCCGCAGCAAGCTCAACGGGACTAACGGACCCCGCGAGATTGAACAGCCGCTGGCACTGGTCTGCAGTCAAGGGTGATCCACCTTGAATAAATCCAGAGAAACAGAGAAACTCCTGCTCATCCAATGAGGAAATTTTCAAGCGATGAAGAACCAACCAGCCTTCCTTTCCCTGCAAGGGTTCAAGCGCCGAAACACGGCTTTCGTAACCCCTCAGGTTGAACTCAATGCAGGCCGTAGATAGTCGTTTGTCAGCTGTTTCCCGCAAAACCCGCTCTGCAAGTGGATGCCCGAGGCGATAAAAATGACTCTCTTGTTCATCCTTGAGAAGACTGTAACGCCCCAGTGGGATCGGGTCTTCCTCAATGGGGTTCGTCAACAAGGTGAATTCAGTATTGTCAGGAGAGAAACTTGCCTGGCCGTTCAAGGCGTGTCGGGTCACACGCGCAAGGTTCTGAGTAACGCGGTCCACATACTCGCGGCTCTTTTCATGGTTGAACCGCAGCTTCTCCTGTACCTCATCGTCGAAATTGGCCAGCAACTTGCGATGAGTGTCCGAAAAGGCCCGCTCAATCTGCTCCGTGAACTGTAACTGCAGTTGTTCAAAAGCCCCCTGAATTTCCTCCTCCTTGCGGCAGGTCTGATAAATCGATGCTATCCGCTTTTCAAAATCAACCCCGGACTCAATAGCACCCAGCACATCATCACTGGCCCCGAAAACACCGTGGAAGATCTGCAACTTCTCATCAAGCAGCTCATAGACCCGCTGGTCTGCGGCATTGCGCTTGTTGAGAAAGTTAACCACCACCACATCATGCTTCTGTCCAAAGCGGTGACAACGCCCAATCCTCTGTTCAATTCGCTGGGGATTCCAAGGCAGGTCATAATTCACGATAATAGAGCAAAACTGAAGGTTGATACCTTCCGCCCCAGCCTCAGTGGCAATCATTATTTTGGCTTCATCCCGAAAGTATTCCACAAGGGCAGAGCGCATGTCCGCAGTGCGGGATCCCGTCACTTTGTCCGTATTTCGATGTTTCTCCAGCCAGGCACTATACACCTCGCGCGATTTGAGGTCTGTGTTGGCCCCATTAAAAAGGACGATCTGATCCTTCAAAGGGGTCTCCTGCAAGATACGCAGCAGATAGTCCTGCGTTCGCCGCGATTCAGTAAAAATAATCGCCTTTTCAGCAGCTCCAAGGGCTCGAGCCATTTCGAACCCCTTATCCAGGGCGCTGAGAAGTTTTTCACCTTTGGCATTGTTGTTGATCGAAACCGCCAGGTCCCGAAAGCGCTCCAGGTCAGCGACCTCACGCTCAATAGCCAACTTGTCCGCCTGCGAAAGCACATCCGTACCCTCATCCTCACCCCACTCATCTATAAGGTTCTCCAGCCCTTCAAAATCCTCCTCCAGCCCCTGCTCCTCAATCAGCGCCTCCTCGGCCACTTTGCTGTCCTTTAGGCGACGGCTCAGTTTGCGTGCGAGAGAGTCCAAAGCACCTGCTATTGCATAGGTTGATGAAGCCAAGAGCTTGCGCATTACAAGAGTCATCAGCGGCCGCTGGCTCGCTGGAAGCGCCTGCAACTCGTCCCTGCGCAGGTATTCAGACACCTCATCGTAGAGTCGCTGCTCTTCCTCGCCCGGGAAGAAGTCCTGGGTTATGCAACGGCGCTCCGTGTATGGGACATACTCCAGAACCTCTTTGCGCAGCGTACGGTGACAAACAGGCTTAAGACGCTGCCGCAATTCCCGGAATTGATCGTCCGTCGTAATTCGGGAGTAATTTCCCCGAAAACTCTTGGCGTCTCCGAAGTGATATTCATCGATAAAACTGACCAGACCGTAAAGTTCCATCAATGAGTTCTGTAACGGGGTTGCGGTCAGCAGAACCTTTGGTGCATTGCGTAAAGCCAGCTTAAGATTATTGGCGATGCGGTTCGAATTCTTATAGACATTTCTCAGCTTGTGAGCCTCATCAATGACCACCAGATCCCATTTCGCAGTCATAATGCTCTCGTATTGACGGCTGGCAAAATGATAGGAGCAAATGACGATTTCAGATTGTTCAAAAGGATTCCGCACTCCTCTAGCCTCAGCCTCCTTGTAAGACTTCGACTCCAGGATGGTTGAGGGCAGATAGAACTTGTCCCACAATTCCTGATTCCACTGCTTTCGCAGATTTGCAGGCACAATTACCAGAATTCGGCGCTTCCGCTCGGCCCACTTCTGGGCAATAACCAGCCCCGCTTCGATGGTTTTGCCCAAACCCACTTCGTCAGCCAGAATAACCCCCTTGGATAGCGGGGAACGAAAGGCAAACAGCGCTGCCTCTACCTGATGCGGTGTCAGCTCAATTCGCGCATCGCGGAATGTCCCCGCCAGCCGCTCCATCCTATCCGAACCACCCCCCTTAAGCAGTTGGTGTGCAATGTATTTTGCATGGTAATCGGTGATTCGGTGGGCAGACATTCTTTTACTCAGCAGGGACAAAATTCTGTAAAATAAATAAATTACCCCATACTACCTGAGCAAGCCTCAAATCCACCGCCCAAACGACCAACATCCTTACCGGAACCGAGACAAAGATAAAGTATCTCAGCGGACCTCCAGCACTCAGAACACTCCCGGCGCTCCAAAGCAACGAATCCCATCCCTCACACCAAATCACATGCCTCAGCTGGCATCCAGTGAGGGTCTTTGCCGTCCCACTTGACGTTGCAGCCGATGGGGTTGGTGGCGGGGGTGTTGACGGCTTTTCCGGCCAAGTGCTCGGTCAGTGCGGTATCGAGGTCGTGCGTTGTGACCTTTTCCGGCTCACGTGGATTGTCGTTCGGGCGACCAGTGTAGATCAATTTTCGGTCTGCATCAAAAACGAAAAAATGGGGCGTCCGCAGGGCTCCGTAAGCGCGGGCTACCTCTTGCGAGGCATCGTGCAGGTAGACCCATGGGAAGTTGTGCTCCTTCATGCGGGACACCATGTGCGGAAAACCATCGTCGGCGTTGGTGTTGGGGCTGTTGCTGTTGATCGCGACAAATTGAACCCCCTGGTCTGCAAATCGTTCCGCTGTCGCCCGGGTCAGTTCATCTGAATTGACGACAAAGGGGCAGTGGTTGCAGCTGAAAAAAATCACCAGCACCTTGGCCTCGGCAAAATCGGCAAGACTGTAGGTTTTGCCGTCCGTGGCCGGCAAGGAAAACGGAAGGGCTTCCGCACCCAATGGAAGTGTAAATGAGGATGCATGGTTTGAATCAGTCATATGGCTGTTTAACCGATATTCAGCAAGGAGTTCAAGAATAGCCTGTATAAATCGTTTTTTTCACCACTAAGGACACGAGAGATTCCGGTTAGGATTCCGCGCCTACACACCCGAACCATCAGATTTACTGCTCCAACGGCAAATGAATTGGCGTAACCGCGCCGGCAGCGCCCTGCAGATGGACCCAACGATCCTCTTCCAGATGGAAACAGGCGGGGAAGATGTCGGCACGTGTCCACAGCCAACCTACGGAGGGAAGGTAAAAATGGAACTGATCGGAATCGGTTCCAGCTATCCGAATCCAACCCAGGTCGCGATGAAAGGTCCAGTCAGCCCCTTCGTCGGCCGCAAAGAATCCGAGCCAATGCGAGTGGCGCCAGTTCTCATGCAACATGGGATGCGTAACCCAGACCCAGTCGTTCTGCTCAATCCGGGTGATGCGGTATCCCATCTCTTGCAAATAGTCATTGATCGGCTGAGGCCCCGCAAGGTGCCCCACCCCAACGGCAACAAAAAACGACTGATGGGGCTCGGAACGCATCATATCATCCAAGCGGGCCGACATGGTCACATTCCGACCGGATAACATCGCATCGAGATACTCCGGATCGCTTTCGTTCATGTAGTCCAGAAACGCGACTTCATCCCCCGAAAGGTAGTGGTCAATTATCGTGTCGCTCGGCGGAAGACTTCCCTGGTATTCCAACCAGGTAACCACCCACATGAGAGACTCCAGCTGGTAATCAAAGGGAATGGAATCGAGCGCCGCAATCTGCTCCTCCGGTGTTTCGAGATAACGCACCTCCTTGTCCGCTCCCCTTGCCTGTTCTTCCAACTGCTCGTCCAGGATCGGGTCCGGCTCATAATCCGCATCCCGGTAGATGGAAATCAGTATGTTCTCAAGCGCCCAGGGTTTGTTATCGTCGATATCTGCAGCGGTAACCCAGGGAAACTCCAGATGCAGAATCTGCAGAATGCGCGCAATCTCGTCACTCGATAGGAAATGGGACAGCCGCAGGTGGTCCGGCAGATACCAAACTTCATCGGCAATCTCCGCATCAAAATCGACCTCAACCACGGTAACCGTGGAACGGTTTTGAGCCTTGATCACGGCAGCAGGCAAATTCACGACTTCCGGATCACTCAAGTGCACAGTTCCAAATAAAAAGGACGGTTCCGGTCTTTCGATCCGCCACAAGAATGGCTTCTCAACCTGACCTAAAACAGCCGAAGGCAGAATGGGAGCAAGCATCAACAATCCGAAAAGGAAGCAGTGGGACAGGATGCGGGACGAGGTATTGGGGGCATTCATGGTCGATAAATCACACCTTAAAATATACAATAAACAAGAAAATTCACATTTCCTATATACGTTATCAGGATTAATAATTGAGCTCAGGCATCCTTCCACTCTCCGCTCTCGCTGCGGCGCCCTCGGCGAGGCCGCCCTACCGGTCTCCGCGGAGCCGGGACTTGTCTAAAGTTGACCAATTGAGTGGGCAGAATCGAATAAATTGGCCCAATTAACGCACGATCGAGTCCACTGGCATGGCGGCTGCTCAAAAAGTGTTACCTTTTCTTAATAAAGTAACACTAACCAAAGACGACCATGCCTGAGCATCAAAATCCGAAATCCCTCCTCCGTCGCGCCACTCTATTGATCGCTGCGGCTTCTTGCTTCTTTTCATTGTCAGCAGCTCAGGCGGAGCCACTGCGCATCGCCTACAGCGACTGGCCGGGCTGGGTGGCCTGGGACATCGGTGTGCAGAAAAACTGGTTCGAAGAGGCGGGAGTTGATGTCGATTTCATCTGGTTCGATTATGTGGCCTCGATGGACGCCTTTGCCGCGGGCCAGGTGGATGCGGTCACAGTGACCAATGGCGACGCCTTGGTCATCAGTGCGACCGGAACCCGCAACATCATGATTGGGATCAACGACTACAGCGATGGCAACGACATGCTGGTGGCCCGCAGAGGGATTGACTCAGTGGCGGACCTCAAAGGTAAACGCATTGGAGTCGAAGTAGGCTTCGTCGCCCACTTGCTGCTGTTGACGGCCCTCGAGCAAAACGGATTGAGCGAAAGCGATGTTGAAATAATAAACATTCCAACCGAGCAAACCGCCCAGGCGCTGGCCAGCGGTGATGTGGATGCAATTACTGCCTGGCAACCGCATTCAGGCCAGGCACTGGAGTCCGTCAGCGGAGCCAAGGCGCTGTTCACCAGCGCGGATGTTCCGGGCATCATCTACGATACGCTTGCGGTCACACCTCGCAGCCTGGTTGAGCGTCGCGATGACTGGATCAAGGTGCTCGAAGTTTGGTACCGGATTGTCGATTACGTAACCAACGAGGACACCCAGGCAGATGCGATACAGATCATGGCCGCCCGGGTCGATCTCTCTGCAGAAGAATATGCACCCTTTCTCGAGGGCACACGTCTGCTGACACTTGACGAGGCGCTCAAAGCCCTTGAGCCAACAGACGGACTGGATTCCATCTACGGATCCACAACCATCGTCGACGCCTTCAATGTCGCCAATGGAGTCTACGATACTCCACAGAATGTTCGCCGGTCCATCGATCCAAGTCTGCTGCAAAGCTTGAAGCGCTGATACCGGACGCTCCGATCCTTCAAAAAACCCCGCTTTCATGGCTTCACCGTCGTCAGCCCCCTGGTTCCACATCGGCATGGATATGCCGCCGCAGCGGCAAATGCTGCTGAGCACGCTGTCCTTCGCACTGCCGATCCTGCTCTGGGCTCTGGTGAGCTATGTTCCCTTCCTCTGGCACCCCTTGGTAGAAATCACCGAGCCGGGTGACAGTCTCTACTTCGACGCTGGTGAACGGGTTGAGCGCGAGGCCTTCGAACGGGAAAACCGCCGCCTGCGCACAGAAGGGCTTTCACTCGCGGAGGGAACACCGTCCAACCCGGTCTTCCTGCCCGCTCCACACGTCGTCGCAACAGCTATGTACACGGCGTTTAAAACCGAACCCCGGCGCACGGGTGATAACTGGCTTCACGAATCGCTGCTGCACAGTATTTCTATCATCGCCTGGGCCTTCTTCCTTTCAACAATCATCGGCGTGCCGTTGGGTGTGCTGTGTGGTACGTTCGGCATTTTCTCGCGCCTGTTCGAACCGTTCATCGAATTCTTCCGCTACCTGCCAGCGCCGGTATTCGGCGCACTTGCGGTGGCGGTACTGGGAATCAACGACGCCCCTAAAATCGCCATAGTTTTTATCGGAACGTTCTTCCAAATGATTCTAGTGATTGCCAATACGACGCGCAAGGTCGACCCCGGCCTGCTCGAAGCAGCCCAAACCCTGGGAGCCAAGAAGCCACAACTGGTTTTCAAAGTAGTCATCCCCGCCGCAGTTACAGATATATACAACGACCTGCGCATTCTGCTGGGCTGGGCCTGGACCTACCTGATCGTCGCAGAAATGATTGGACGCAGCAGCGGGATTACCTTCTTCATCAATCAACAGGCGCGCTACCGCAATTATGAGAATGTCTTCGCCGCGATCATCCTCATAGGCATCATCGGTCTGACCACCGACTTGTTCCTAAACTGGCTGGGTAAACGCCTCTTCCCCTGGAAAACGGGTAAGAGCAGCAAGCTCGCCTTTTTTATCGGCTGCATGCTGGGGCCCCGCGAAAAATCCTTCTTCACGCGCTGATATGGAACTTCCAAATTACCTCGATCAGGCTCCCGCAGTCGCCCAGCGCTTTCGTGAAATTCAGCAGCGCCCGGTGG
>JBJHBN010000088.1:0-7592 GCA_050485505.1 Opitutales bacterium
CAGCAACTCCGCCCTGGTGAATGTGAGTCCGGCGGCCGCTACGATTCGTTTTCTGGATCTGGTCCAATTGTTCGATGGAGCCCCGCGCCAACCCATTGTCCTGACTGAGCCGCCCAACTTGAATGTGTTACTGGAGTTTGACGGTGAACATGACTTACCAAGTGACCCTGGAACGTACAACCTCGAAGCCAATATCGACGAACAGAATTTTCAGGGTTCGGAATCCGCGATCTTCACTATCCGCTCCCCATCTGATGCGCCTCCGGGCTACAGCACTTGGCGGGAGAACTATTTCGGTCCGGACGCAGAGGACAATCCTCTTGCGGCCCCGGATGTCGACGCCGATGGCGATGGCTTGATCAATCTGGTTGAGTTTTATCTCGGAACCGATCCCACGGATCCAGATTCGCGCCTCCAACTGACGATTGAAGCCATCGACCTGGCCGAACAGATCGTGCTTCTGCGCATCGATCCGGTCGTCGCAGAGGGAGCGTTTCGCATCGAACAGTCGGACGCGCTGTTCGCGGAGGATCCACACCACACTCCCCTTACAGTCAGCCCCGAAGACAGCTGGCTTGAGGTCGAACTGCCGATTCACGAAGCAGCGGAGTTCTTCCGTGCAGTTTACAGCCTGCCACCGGAATAACCAGTGGTCTGGCTGCCCCCCGCGCACTCGGAACGCGCGCGCCTAAGCCTTCTATTCCCGATTGCGCTTGCCCCTGAGGGCACCGCTTCTACGGTCTTCCTCCTATGCGCATTCCTTTACCCAATAACGAGGTTCTGGAGATTCCGATTCTAAAGTATCTTTGGATCGGTGTTCTCCTTTTGGTGCTGCTCTTTGGCGGCAGCATGTTTTACCAGGTGGATGCTGAGGAAGAAGCGGTGGTGCTGCGGTTTGGACGCCACATCGACACCGTTGGACCCGGCCTGCACTTCAAGCTCCCCTATCCGATCGACAATGTCTACAAGGTGCCAACGCGCGTTGTCGATGTTCAGGAGTTCGGTTACCGCGGCCGCGGCACGCGTGGGTCGTATGAAGACGAATCTTCCATGCTGACCGGTGACCTGAACATCGTGCTCGCAGGTTTCGACGTCCAGTTCTCCCGCGAAAACCCAGCGGACTACCTTTTCAATGTGCGGGATCCTGTTGAGACCCTGCGCGATATTTCCCAATCGGTCATGCGTGAAGTGATGGGCGATCGCGCCAGCATCCCGATTCTCACGGTTGGTCGTGCCGAGATTCAGGTACGGGCCCGGGAATTGATCCAGGATTATGTCGACCGATTCGAAATGGGAGTCCGCATCAACGAAGTGAATCTGATCTTCGTCAGCCCACCCGAGCAGGTGCGCAGTGCTTTCAATGACCTCAACAAAGCCGAGCAGGACGCCGTAAGATTCGTCGAGGAAGCCTCGCGGGAATACCAGACGCGGGTTCCGCGTGCACGTGGTCAGGCCGAACGCACCGTTCTGGAGGCCGAGGGTTACCGCGAACGGCGTATCCGTACCGCCCGTGGTGAATCCGACCGATTCCTGCAGATGCTCGAAAGCTACCGCCTGTCTCCTGATGTAACGGCCCGCAGGCTCTACCTCGAAAGACTGGAGGCACGAATACCTCACGTGAAGGAAGTGATTGTCGTCGATGACGATGTGTCCTCGCTGCTGCCCATGCTCAATTTGAAAGGAGGTGCGCAATGAACCGCTCCGGATCCGCACTGTTAGTTTTATTGATCGGCCTCATAGGCCTGACTGTTGTTGTGTTTAAATTCTGTGTGTTTACCATAAATGAATGGGAACAGGCCATCATCACCCAGTTCGGTGAGGTTCAAGGTGAGCCAAGAACCGAGGCCGGGCTCTACTTCAAAATGCCTTGGCAAAAGGTCCAGACCTTTGACAAGCGCCTGCAGCGCTGGGATGGTAGCCAGACAACCACCATTACCCGTGACCGCCGGACTATCAATGTCGACGTCACCGCCCGCTGGCGCATTTCCGATGCCCGCCGTTTCCGCGAAACCATTCGTTCGATGAACCAGGCGGACAGCCGTCTAAATGGTATTATCGAAGGTGCCATCAAGGATGAAATAGCCAAATACGATCTCTATGAAGTGGTCCGCAGTTCCAACCGAATCCTCGACGAAGGACATGATGACATGGCAAAAGTTATTTCTGCCGAGGACGACGAGGAGATTATCTCCGCCGATGAATTGGCAACCCTCGGAGCCGACCTGCCGCGCTTACGCCAGCGGGAAGACGGTCGCTATGAAGCGGGTCGTCCAATCGTTCTGGAGGGTGTTCTGGCTGAAGCCCGTCGCCGCCTTGAGCAAGTGGGTCTGGGCATTCACTTGGAGGACGTCCTGATCAAACAGCTTGGCTACATCCGCGAGATTGAATCCAACGTCTACGCGCAGATGAATGCTGAGTTGCAAAAGATCGCAGCTGGCTTCCGCTCGGGTGGTCAACAACGGGCCGAACAACGCCTTGGTGAAATGGAACGCGAACTCTCGATAATTGAGAGTGGAGCCATCGAACGCGCCGCCCGTATCCGCGGTAGCGCCGAGGGTGAATCCATCGCAATCTATGCTGAAGCCTACAATCAGGATCCCGTCTTTTACCAACTGCTGCGCAGTCTGGAGGCCTACGACAAGACTCTCGGCGAAAACACGACCCTAATCCTGAGCACCGAAACTCCGCTCTATGAGTTGATTAAACGGCTTCCGGAAAA
Source organism: Opitutales bacterium (assembly GCA_050485505.1). Classification (GTDB taxonomy): domain Bacteria; phylum Verrucomicrobiota; class Verrucomicrobiia; order Opitutales; family Oceanipulchritudinaceae; genus JAFIGG01. Next base: position 2,720 of record JBJHBN010000088.1, read on the forward strand.
GGAAATGACCAACTAGAGATTCTTTCCCTCCAGTTTACCGCATAGCCAAATTCCAGCTTTTCGACATTGGCGGGCTCATTGACAGTGCCAGAATTACCGAATGAAGTGCAGCCTGTTGAGGATCTTATTCGGCATGGTGCCTGTTGTGGGGCTTGCCGATGTTGTCGAGCTTGGCGATCGTCGTGAGCTATTCGTCGACGACCGCATGATAGAAAGAATGGAGGGCCTGGCATTCTTCCTTCATGAACCCAGGGCTGAGCCAATGGCAACGGAAAGCTCTCTGCCCGCTTTGTACACGACGGTCATCCTGGATAATGGGCTCTACCGAGCCTACTACCGGGACTACCGGACTGACTACGATGGGGAATTCTACGACGGCAACCCGGGTGAAGTCTACGCTTACGCCGAGAGTGACGACGGGATTCACTGGCGCTTTCCTGACCTGGGGCTTAGTTCGGTGGAAAGTTCGAAAGGGGAGAATATTATTCTGACCCAGGATGAGGATGGGAGGTGTCACAATTTTTCACCATTTCTGGACCGAAATCCACAGGCTGATCCGACGCAGCGCTACAAGGCGGTCGCGGGCGTGCACCCCACCGGTGGTCTTTATGCCTATGCATCGCCGGACGGAATTCACTGGGAGCGTCTGTTGGAAGATCCAATTCTGACGATGGACGACTTCGCCTTTGATTCCCACAATGTGGCCTTCTGGTGCGTTGAGGAAAAGCAGTATGTCTGCTACTTCCGCACTTGGGACAGTCAACACGGTTCGTTGCGAACAATCAGCCGCAGCTACTCCGAAGATTTCATTCACTGGAGCGAGCCCGTATCACTGGACCCAAACCGGCCAGGTGAGCACCTCTACACCAGCAATACCCAACCGTATTTTCGTGCGCCCCATATCTATATAGCTCTGCCCACCCGATTCATGCCAGAGAGGGGCAATTCAACCGACATCCTTTTCATGGCGAAGCGAGCAGGAGCACAGAGCTACACCAGGCTCTTCGAAGAAGCCTTCATCCGGCCCGGTCTAAATCCGGCACATTGGGGCAACCGGGCAAACTACCTGGCACTGAATGTCGTCCCAACCGGCCCGGATGAAATCAGCTTCTACCACCGCAACGGCAACCGCTACACCCTGCGCACCGATGGCTTCATCTCAATACGTGCAGGCGTAAACGAAGGTTTCTGGGTCAGCAAACCCTTCAACTTCGAAGGTGATTCACTCGAAATCAATTTCAGCACCTCCGCCGCTGGCAGGCTGCAAATAGAAATCCTCGACGCCTCCGATGCATCAGAAGATGGCGAGATCCTCTTCCGCTCTGAATGGATGACTGGCGATGCCATCGATCAACTCGTTCCGTGGAAAGTTGGTTCCAACCTTTCCAAGATCACGGATAAAACGGTCCGCATGCGGGTCTCGATGACAGAAGCGGATCTGTTCGCATTTCGATTTCGTTAAATTCAAGCGCCTGCCAGAAGCGATTCAGCGTGCTGGCGGGCAGCGGTAGAGCTGCGGTCGCCAAGCATGCGGGCCAGTTCGTCCAGGCGGCCCTCGCGGTCGGGGTGCAGGGGGCTGATGGAAATGGCCGTGCTGTCATCGGTTTGGTCCTTCTGGACCAGAAAATGACTGCTGGCGGTCACTGCAACCTGTGGCAAGTGGGTAATGCAGAAGACTTGGTGAGTTTGACCCAGTTGAGCCAGCTCCTCACCAACCTTGCGGGCGATTTCGCCGCCGACGTTGGCATCGACTTCGTCAAAGACCAACACTGGGGTCCCATCGACCTGCGCCAGCACAGCTTTCAAAGCAAGCATCACGCGGGCAATTTCTCCGCTGGAGGCGATTTTGTTCAAGGGCATCAGGCTTTGCCCGGCATTCGGCGTGAAGAGAAAGGAACAGCGGCTGAGGCCATGCGGCATCAAACGCTTCTCCCGAATCAAATCGATCTGCAGCTGGGCCTTTTTAAATCCAAGATGCTGCAACAGCGGCAAGGCCTGCTTGGCCAGCACATGGGCGGCCTTGAGGCGCGCCTCCTGCAGGCCTTCGGCTTTGTCCATCAGCTGCTTTTCAAAACTGTCCGCCTGCTTGCGCAGTTTGCGAATCTGACCATCGACGTCTCCCTGACTCTGCAACTTGTCAGCGATCTCCGCGCGACGCTGCATAACCCGCTCGATCGAGCCTCCGTACTTGCGCTTCAGGCCCAACCAGGCATCCATGCGCGCCTCCAGTTGGGCAGCGGATTCCGGATCGAGATCAATGGCGTCGAGCATATCGGCATAAGACTCACCCAGATCATTGCATTCAATAATCAGCGACTCCAAGCGGTCGGCAAGCCCTTGTAAATCGGCATCCTTGCGCCCTAGCTCACGCGCCAGCGGCAGCAGTTGACCGAGTTGCTCCCCTTGCCCACCATCACCGATAAGCCCGTCCTGAATGCGGCCGCCAAGTTCCCTCAAATCCTGCGCCTGAGCCAGCCGATTGAAATCCCGTTCCAGATTATCGATGGCCTCAACGCTCAGCTCCAGACTATCGATCTGCTCCAATTGAGACTGCAAAAAAGCAGCCTCGTCCGGATCAAGTTTTTCCGCGGAAGCCAGCGCTTCGATTTTCTGCAGTAATTCGGTCCAACTGCGGAAGCAGTCGCGATAATCCCGCAGCGAATCCCCATGCCCGGCAAACATATCCAGCAATGCCAATTGCCAGCTTTCATCGAACAATTTCTGCGGTTCACCCGGGCCATGAAAATCGATCCAATAACTCCCCAGAGCCTGTAAGTTGGCCACCGTGGCCAATTTGCCATTGATCAGAACCTTTGGCCCTTTTGAACGATACAAACTGCGGGAACAGAGCAATTGCCCCTCCTCGCAGGGCGGTAGCCCCAGTTCTTCGAGTTTCGCATCAAGAGCCCCACAATCCTGCACAAAAATAGCCGCCTCGACTTCACAGTAGTCCGCACCCTGACGGATAATCGATTTATCCATGCGCGCTCCGGACAAAAGACTCAGGGCACCCAGTAGAATGCTCTTTCCCGCCCCGGTTTCCCCAGTGACGGCAATAAAGCCCCCCTCAAATTCAAGCGAAACCGCCTCCAAGAGTGCCAGATTCTGAATGCGCAAGTACTGAATCATAAATTATCCGATGAGTTCTGTATTTTTCTCTTGAAAATGTCCGATCCCGCCCTTTCATCAAGGCCTTTAATTCACTTTCGGGGGATTAGCTCAGTTGGTTAGAGCGCTTGCATGACACGCAAGAGGTCACTGGTTCAAATCCAGTATCTCCCACCATTTTTCCAAAAGGCGATTTATACGAATCGTCAGGTCGGCCTTCCAGACGGAAACCACGATGGAGGGCTCCTCTCCGTTAGGGCTCGATTCAGACGTGATGACAGATCTTTTCCTCGTGCATATCGAGCCAGAGCAGACAGGTTTAGTAAGATGCCGATGAGCCACAGACTCAACCACGAATGCTACGTCAATGAACAAGCCGTCGGCACTCTCGGCGAGAATGCCCTACCCTGTTGTCGAAATTTCTCAACTTTCCCATACTATGGAACAGGACGAACAGGGAGGTCTTTAGTCACCTTCAAGAGGGTTCCAAACCTTGGAAAATCCGAGGCCTTGAAAATCCTTAACATTGGTGGTGGCAAATTCAGTCACTCCATGGTGGCGCAAAACAAGTCCGAGCCGAATATCAATAATGCGTCGAAAAGCAAAATTGCGGCGACTGGGCCATCCCCAAACCTGCTCCATTATGGGCGCCTCTTCGATCAAAATCCAATTTCGGTTTGCGCGCAATTCTTTGCAGTAAGCGCCCGCCTGCCTAGCAGTCATTGGCTTGCGGAAAATGCGCGCATTGCATAGCTTGAGAAACACTTCTACAAGCATAAGCTCACACACCACCACATTGCGCTCAGCGGATATTCGTTCAAGGAATTGCCGGGCTCGGCCATGCAATGCCGAATCACTGTTGGCGGAGTGAACGACCAGATTTGTGTCGAAACTCATCATGGCTCGCTGCGGTGCGCCATATCCCATTCTTCCTCTGGTAAAAGCGTTTCACCCATAGCACGAGCAGCAGGCAACTTCCATTTTGCCGGATCTTTGCGTCCGGCAGGATGGGTCTTCACCACCTGCTCAACCCCGCGCCGCACAACTTCTGCAAAGCTCATCTCGTACTCTTCAGCCACCCGTTTCGCCTCACGGTAAAGGTGATCAGGAAACTGGACTTGAGTTTTTATCATGATGGCAATTTGCCATCATGCACGAAGAAAGTCAATATCATCACGCCCGACAAAAGGATCGAACACGAGGTCCAACCGCTGGCCTACGCTTGAGCACACATTTCTTACTCTTCCACCTCTTTGCTACTCTGCTGCTTGATCCCGCTGAGCCGGGGATTGAGTGAACTACCCGACAGGTTCAATTGCGTCGACGAAACGAAGAAGGGGCAACCCAAAGGGTGAGTACGCAGGACCGAATCCGCAACGCGGATGAGCAGCCAGTTCAGTTTGCTAAGTTCCTCTATTTCAGATCGTTAAGGATATACTGACCGAAATTTGATTATGACATGGGTTGTTCACTCCATTGAAAATGGACGAGCCAATCCTCAAAAACATTGACGAAAGTTTACAGAGATTTAAAGATTTAACAGCTGTTCCTCATGTTTCGCAGGGAAATCACCTTATGAATTACAAAATCTCACAACTCCTCCGATGAAATTTGAAAAAGCTGTCGATAACATCCCCTTGATCAATTCAAAGCGTGCAAACGCTCGATCAATTCAATTTCCACCACGTCCTCGCCGAGACCCCGGGCACGGCCCTGGTCATCTTTACCGGTCCGGACTGCGGGGCTTGCCGGCGGGTGAAGGCGC
>JBJHBN010000089.1:0-7586 GCA_050485505.1 Opitutales bacterium
CTTGAAATTGCATCAGTGCGGTCTGCCGAAAAAGATGGCTCTGGTTCTGTTCGAACCGTTCATCATCCGCCGACTCAAGGAGCTCGGTTTTGTGCACACCGTGCGTGGTGCACGCAAAATGATCGAAAAGAAGTCGCCGGAAGTATGGGACATTCTTGAAGAAGTCACCAAGGGACATCCGGTCCTACTGAACCGTGCACCGACCCTTCACCGCCTTTCGATCCAAGCCTTTGAGCCCGTTCTGATTGAAGGAGACGCAATACGCCTGCACCCGCTTGTGTGCGCCGCATACAATGCGGATTTTGACGGCGACCAAATGGCCGTTCACGTTCCGCTTTCCCTCGAGTCCATTCTCGAGGCGAAGCTGCTGATGATGAGCACGAACAATGTGTTCTCGCCTTCCAGCGGTGATCCGATTCTCACCCCGTCGCAGGACATCGTGCTTGGTGCCTATTACCTGACCCTCGAACCCCGCAATGAGCCGGCCGAAGGTGAGCGCGTGCCCATGTTCGGAGATGTCGATGAGGTCTTGATGGCCGAAGCCGATGGGGTGATCGGCAAACACGATTGGATCCGTTTTGCCAACCCCAATCTGGGTAAAGACACCGTCTTCGGGAAAAAGGACGAAAAAGTGCTCCTGACTACCCCTGGGCGGGTGCTGTTCAATGGCATCTGGCCTGAGAAGATCGGCTTTGTGAACTTTGCCGTTGCCAAGAAGAAGCTCGGCGAACTGATTGACCAGACCTATCAGGTCGCAGGCCATGAGGAATCCGTTCTGATGTTGGACCGCCTCAAGGAAGTCGGTTTCTCGATTGCGACCATGGCAGGTATCTCGATCGGTATGGAAGACATGATCATCCCGCCTGAAAAGGTTGACATCGTTAAGCGTGCCCGCGACCGCATCAAAGATGTGTTGAACCAGTACCGCAAGGGGATCATTACCGGCGGTGAACGTTACAACAAAGTCATCGACATTTGGACCGCAGCCACTGACGAAATCGCCTCTGCCGTATTCCGGCACCTGGACCACAACGGTGGCAAGAAAGAGGTCAATCCAGTCTATTTGATGATGGATTCCGGCGCTCGGGGTAACAAACAGCAGGTTCGCCAGTTGTGTGGGACCCGTGGTTTGATGGCCAAGCCCTCCGGCGAAATCATCGAACGCCCGATTCTTTCGTCCTTCCGTGAAGGCCTGTCGGTTCTTGAATACTTTATTTCCACACACGGTGCCCGTAAGGGACTCGCCGATACCGCGCTGAAGACTGCGGACGCCGGTTACCTGACCCGTAAGCTCTGTGACGTTGCAATGGATATTATTATCACTTGCGACGATGACGGCAACCGGGACGGTGTCTGGAAAGCCGCCATCTACGAAGGGGACGACGAAATCGTGCCTTTGCGTGACCGAATTATCGGCCGTTGTGTGGCTCAGGAAGTTCGCAATCCAATCAATCCGGACGAAGTCATCGTTCCGGAGGCCGGGATGGTGACCAAGGAGCTCGCAAACCGCATTGATGAGCTCGGGATCGAGAGGGTGAAGATCCTTTCTCCGCTGACCCACGCAACTAAGAACAGTCTTCCAGCCAATGCCTATGGTATCAACCCGGCAACCAACGCCTACGTAGAGGTTGGCACGGCAGTGGGTATTATCGCCGCCCAATCGATTGGTGAACCGGGCACTCAGTTGACGATGCGTACCTTCCACATCGGCGGTATTGCCTCGGCGCTTGCCCAATCGGCGGATATCGTTGTTCGCAGCACGGGTAAAGTTCGTTTTGCCGGCCTGCGCCTGGTTGAAGTGAACAACGGCGCGGCCCTGGTTGTTCTGAACAAAACCGGCAAAATCTTCATTCTCGATGCCAAGGGCAAGGAGCTCGAAACTTACAATATCCCAGCCGGTGCGGTCCTGACCGTGCGCGATGGTGATGCTATTGAAGAAGGCGCGACACTTGCCCAGTGGGATCCGTTCAATGTGCCGATTCTGTCCGAAAAGTCCGGAACGATCCGTTTCAAGGACATGATCCCCGGCGTGACCGTCAAACGCGAGATCGATCCTGCCACTGGGCGGATTGCCACCGTGGTTGTGGAACACAAGGAAGACCTGAATCCGCAGATCGAAGTGGTCGATGAGTCCGGAAAAGTCCTCGCCACTTATTCGATCCCGACAGGTGCAACCGTATCCGTCGTGGATGGCGACGAAATCGATGGTGGTTCCCTGCTCGCCAAGACTCCCCGTCAGGCATCCAAGACCCAGGACATCACTGGTGGTCTCCCCCGTGTGGCCGAGCTGTTTGAAGGCCGTCGTCCCAAGGAGGCCGCTGAAATGGCCAAGATTGAGGGCATCGTCTCCATGAGCGGTACCGTTCGTGGCAAAAAACGCCTGATCATTACCGATGAGGAGAGTGGCCAAGAGGAGGAACACCTGATCCCACACGGCAAGCATATCAGTGGTCAGCCGGGTGATATTGTCCGCAAGGGACAGCACCTGACTGAGGGTGCCGCCGATCCGCATGAAATTCTCGACATTCTCGGTCCCAACGCGGTCCAGGAGTACATTATCTCCGAGATCCAAAAAGTTTACCGTCTGCAGGGCGTTACCATCAATGACAAGCATATTGAGTTGATCGTATCGCAAATGCTCAGCAAGGTTCGTATTACCGAACCAGGCGATGGTGAGTTCTTCTGGGGTGAGCAGATTGATCGGGACAAGTTCATGAAGGACAATGACCGTATCACTGAAGCCGGTGGCCAACCTGCTGAAGGCGAGCCGATCCTGTTGGGGATAACCAAGGCATCGGTTGAAACCGAAAGCTTCATTTCCGCCGCTTCCTTCCAGGAAACAACGCGCGTGCTTACGGATGCTTCCACCCTTGGGAAAATCGACCACCTCGAAGGCTTCAAGGAGAACGTGATAATGGGTAACCTGATCCCTGCCGGAACAGGATTGCCAAAGTATCGCCGCCTTAAGATCAATACGCTTACCCGTTCCTCTGTTTCCGATGAGGAATCCAATGTCCCGGATGTCGGATAAGGAGATTTTTAATAAGAAATTCCTTGCCGACCTAAGGGAAAAGTCTACTTTGACCGCTTTTCTTTAATTTCGACGCGAAACCTATGCCTACAATCAATCAACTCGTCCGCAAGCCGCGGGTGCTGGCCCGCGCCAAGAGCAAGTCGCCCGCACTGAAGTCCAACCCTTTCCGACGGGGCGTCTGCACCCAGGTGATGACCCGTACTCCGAAAAAGCCGAATTCGGCTATCCGTAAGGTTGCCAAGGTGCGCCTGACCAGTGGTTACGAGGTCATCGCGTATATTCCGGACGAAGGCCACAGCCTCCAAGAGCACAGTGTCGTGCTCGTGCGTGGTGGACGTGTTAAGGACTTGCCGGGTGTGCGTTACCACATTGTTCGTGGTACTTTGGACTGCACGGGTGTTGAAAAGCGTCGCCGTAGCCGTTCGAAATATGGCGTTAAGCGTCCGAAATCCAAGTAAACCTCTATCCGATTTATTGAATTGTCATGTCCCGTCGACGCAAAGCTGAAAAACGCGAACATATCGCGGATCCCCGTTACAACAGCACCCTGGTCAGCCATCTGATCAACATGGTGATGCTGGACGGCAAGAAGTCCATAGCCCAAAGCATCGTGTATGGTGCCTTTGAACGCGTGAGCGAGAAACTCGAGAAAGGCGATCCAGTGGATCTGCTTCTCGGTGCTCTCGAAAATGTTCGCCCAAAACTCGAGGTCAAGAGCCGTCGCGTTGGTGGAACGACTTATCAAGTGCCTCTTGAGATTCCCTTCGAGAGCCAGCAGAGACTTGCTTTTCGTTGGATGATCAATTCCGCCCGTTCCCGTCGCGGCAAGATGAGCGAGAACCTCGCGGCCGAAATCGTCGATGCCTACAACAATACCGGCGGGGTGGTGAAGAAGAAGGATGATACTCACCGCATGGCCCAGGCCAACCGCGCATTCGCTCACCTTCGCTGGTAATAGTTCCCATGAGTCACAAGATTGATCCCAAGAAAGTTTCTTCCGTTAATGCCAAGGAGCGCCTTTGCCCGCTGGAATTCCAGCGAAACATTGGTATTGCTGCCCACATTGACGCAGGTAAGACGACCACAACCGAACGCATTCTCTTCTATTCCGGAAAGATTCACAAGATTGGTGAAACCCATGAAGGTGGAGCTACTACGGACTGGATGGAGCAGGAGAAGGAGCGTGGCATTACGATCACTTCGGCTGCAATTACTGCGGAGTGGACGACCAAAAAAGGTCCATTCGCCAATATTCCGCACCGGATCAATGTGATCGACACTCCCGGGCACGTGGATTTCACCGCGGAGGTCGAGCGTTCCCTGAAGGTTCTCGATGGTGCTGTCGCCGTGTTCTGTGCGGTTGCCGGCGTGCAGCCACAATCCGAAACCGTTTGGCGTCAGATGAACAAATACGGGGTGCCCCGTATTGCCTTCATCAACAAGATGGACCGTACTGGCGCTGATTTTCACTCTGCCGTTAAGGAAATCCGCGAAAAGCTCGGTGCCAATGCCCATCCCTTGTTTTTGCCGATCGGTAACGAAGAGAATTTCCGCGGGATGGTCGATCTCGTGACCATGCGTGCGCATATGTATGAAGACACTGAATTTGGTAGCAAGTTCAGTGATGAGGATATCCCGGCCGACCTGATGGATGAGGCTGTGGAATACCGTGAAAAGCTGCTCGAGGATGTTTCTGCTTTTGACGACGTGCTCGCCGAAAAATACATTGAAGGTGAAGAGATTTCCGAAGACGAGTTCCGCCTGGGAATCCGTAAAGCAACATTGGCCCACGCAATCGTTGGCGTGATTCCAGGTACTGCATTTAAAAACAAAGGAGTTCAGAAGGTCCTGAATGCCGTTGTTGACTACCTGCCCAGCCCGCTGGATATTCCGCCTCAGCCCGGCCACGATGCCGAGGATGAGGAGAAAATCATCGAAGTAGGGCCGGATGATAATGATACGCTTGTTGGCCTCGCTTTCAAATTGGCCACAGATCCATTTGTTGGCCGTCTCGTATTCTTCCGTATTTACCGGGGCACCCTGCGCAAGGGATCTGCTCTGATCAACAGCCGCACAGGCAAGACCGAGCGCATCAGCCGCCTCATGGTCATGCACGCCGACCGCCGCGAAGACATAGACGTCGCCTTTTCAGGAGACATCGTTGCCATTATCGGCGCCAAGGACGTGCGCACAGGTGACACCTTGCGTGACAAACATGTCGATATCGAACTCGAGCCGCCGACATTTCCGGAGCCGGTTATCAGCATGAGTGTTGAGCCATCATCAAAGAGTGATCAGGAAAAGCTTTCGCTCGCATTACAGCGCCTCGCTGAAGAAGATCCAACCTTCCTGGTCAGCTCCGATGAGGAAAGTGGCCAAACCATTATTTCCGGAATGGGTGAGTTGCACCTCGACATCATTCGTGATCGCCTCCTGCGTGAATTCAAGGTCGAGGCCGCAGTCGGCAAACCCCAGATTTCCTACCGCGAGAGCATTACGATGCCCGCCGACGGTAATGGTAAGTTTGTTCGTCAGAGTGGTGGCCGTGGTCAATACGGTCACGCAGAGATCAAGCTCGAACCTCTCGAAGCTGGCAAGGGTTACGAATTCTCCAACGAAATTGTTGGCGGTGTGATACCCAAGGAATACATCAAGCCAACCGAAGAGGGGATCAAAGAAGCTTCCCGTAACGGCACTATCGCCGGTTTCCCTGTGGTTGACTTCAAGGTGCGCCTCGTTTTCGGTTCCTTCCACGAAGTTGACTCCTCCGAAATGGCCTTCCGTATGGCAGGTATTTTTGCCTTCCGTGATGCTATGGCCAAGGCCAAGCCCGTGCTGCTGGAGCCCGTGATGAAGGTTGAAGTCGAAACACCGGACGAATTTCAGGGTGACATTGTCGGCGATATCAATCGTCGCCGCGGCGTTATTCAGGGGATCCAATCCAAAGGTGTTATCACCAAGATTTCCGCCACCGTGCCACTTGAGCAAATGTTCGGTTACTCGACGGATGTTCGTTCCCTGTCCAAGGGCCGTGCTTCTTACTCGATGGAGCCAAGCCACTTTGAACCAGTGCCCAACAGCCTTGTTGAGCAGATTGTGAAAACTTCTTCCCGTGCCCCGGCACGGACCTGATCCGAACCTTTTTGAGAATTATCCATCATGAGTGGCCCACGCATTCGCATTAAACTGCAAGGTTATGACTACCGCGTCATTGACCAAAGCGCTTCTGAAATCGTCGACACCGCCAAGCGCTCCGGCGCCCGGGTGGCCGGACCTGTGCCGTTGCCAACCCGCATCGAAAAGGTGACTGTCAATCGCTCCCCACACGTTGACAAGAAGTCGATGGACCAGTTCGAGCAGCGCACCCACAAACGCATGATCGACATCGTCGAGCCGACCGCACAAACGGTCGACGAGCTGAAGAAGCTCAACTTGCCGGCAGGGGTCGACATAACGATCAACGTCTAATTTTTCCGGCGGGCAGTTCATGCCCGTCGTTTTTTTCAACTTTTCTCATTGACAGAAGCTGTGGATCCACGTTTTCTCCACAGCTTCTTCACTTTCTTACTTCGGGATAGCCGTCAGCCCACTGCTGCGGAACTCCATCGGTAGGATTCCAATCACTTTTTTTAAACCTGACTAATGCAGGCAATGCATTCTTTTGCATTTTCTGCCGCTTAGAAATGAATACAACGATCATAGGCAAAAAGATCGGCATGACTCAGATCTTCAACGAAGAAAACGAGCTCGTGCCGGTGACCGTAATTGAGGCGGGACCTTGTCCGGTGCTCCAGGTGAAAACCCAGGAGACGGACGGTTACAACGCTGTTCAAATTGGCTTCGGCAGCCGTAAGGAGAAAAACACCTCCAAGGCCATGCAGGGTCACTTCAAAAAGGCTGGCGCGAGTATTTGCTCTCAGCTGACTGAGGTCCGTTGCGAGGAAGCTCCTGAAGTGCAGGCTGGCGAGCAGTTGACTGTCGCCGCCTTCGAAGGTCTCGCTAAGGTGGACATAATCGGCGATACCAAGGGCCGCGGCTTTCAGGGTGTTGTCAAGCGTTATGGATTTGCCGGTGGTCCTGCAAGTCACGGTAGCATGTTTCACCGTCGTGGCGGTTCCTACGGTAACTGTCAGTGGCCAGGGCACGTTTGGCCGGGCAAAAAGATGCCGGGTCGTTTCGGCAATCACCGCCGCACGGTCCAGAATTTGAAAGTCGTGAAGATCGATACTGAAAAGAATCTGATCCTTGTGAAGGGGAGTATACCCGGCGCAAACGGTTCCACGGTTTTGGTCCGCGGTTCCATCAAGCGTAAGAAATCAGCCTAATGCAGGAGGCCTCCAGGATGAAACTGAAATTTTATAATGCAGACGGCAGCGAAGCCGCTGAAAAGGAATATGCAATTCCGGAGTTTGAGGGCGATAAGGGCCTCCAGGCACTGAAGCAGGTTCTGCTTGCACTGATGGCAAATCGTCGCCAAGGCACGGTTTCCACCAAGACACGCTCGACGGTTCATGGAACCGGCAAGAAACCCTTTCGTCAGAAAGGTACTGGC
>JBJHBN010000090.1:0-7584 GCA_050485505.1 Opitutales bacterium
GCATTGCCGAGGCGATCCACTACCGGAATCTGGATCGGCAGGCAGGCTGGGAGGGAGGGGGGTGGGGTAGGGAGCTATTCCGAAGGCTGGGTGATCGTGTAGTGGTAGGTGATGCCACCGTCGTCGCACATCGTGCCGAATGGCGAATACTGGTGTTGCGCAGAATAATTGAACCAATACAACCCTCCACCCTCTCGGTCGTGGTTCAGGGCTACATTTTGATATGGTTCGGCCATACTCACGACGAACTCAATACCAGGAGCGATTTCTCGATCCTCCTTGAAACATTTCTCGTAGTACCAATACCATCCCTCAACGACGGAGTATCCGGAATCGATAAGTTCTTGGAGGATGAGCGGAACTACATCGACTTCTTGAAGGTCGAAAGAAGAATATTTAAAGCTGTGTGAGTAGAGGGAGAGCTGGTAGTAGTTCCCCGTTTCGGGGTCGAGTGACGGTGGCTCGCTCAGGAGAGTACTCGAAATCAAAGGCAGCGTCGCGCCTGAGTTTCCCTGGATAGGTTCGGAAAGTTCGCATCCGACTAAAAGGATCGTAAAAACGAAAAGGGAAGGAACTTTCATGGCGCTCTCGATCGATCGGGTGAAGGTTGTTTTCATGGTGCTCCGTGAGCGTTATTTCGAAGGGTGGTTGATCGTGTAGTGGTAGATGATGCCACCATCGTCACATCGCTGGCCAAGAGAATAATGTTGGTACACAATTGAATAGTCAGACCAGTATGTTGATCCTTCCCGACTGTCCCCCGTGGAAAGCCCTTGATAGGGTGCTGTTGTTCGTACGACAAACTCGAACATTGGCGCGATTTCTTTGCCATCTTCAAGACACATCTCGTAGCGCCAGTGCCATCCTTCCTCAACCGAATATCCCGCATCGAGAAGATTCTGGAGAATTTGTGGCCCGGCACCCGGGCCCTCATCGAACATGAGCCAATATCCGGTGCTATACGGGGACAGGATGTAAAAGTTCTCTGTCTCCCAATCGATTGCGGGAGGCTCACTGAGCAGGGTTAGCGAGATTAAAGGCGTGCCTGTTTCGGAACTCTCCTGAATAGGTTCGGAAAGTTCGCAACCGACTAAAAGGGCCATTAAAACGAAAAGTAAAGGAAAATTCATGGCGCTTTCGATCGAGCGGGTGAAGGTTGTTTTCATGGTGCTCTCCCGCCGTTGGTGGTGCGGAGGATGGTGCCATTCATTGTTATGGCATACCCAATGCCCGGATCGATAAAGTGGATTGAGGAAATATTCGTCCCTGATATTGTTTTTTGGCGCTTCCAATTATTTCCACCATCTGTCGTTCCGTAAATGTACCCCTCTTCTAAGTCACCTCCGGCAGCATACCCCAAGTATGGGGTTAAAAAGTAGATAGCAGACAGTCCGTTATATCCATGTCCTCCTCCGGGTCCAGCAAGCTTCCAAGAGCTACCGCCGTCGCTGGTTTTATAGACGGTGTTAGAAAATCCTGAGATGTATCCAGTATCGTTGCTGATGAAATGAAGTGAGTAAAAAGGGGTTGGGACGGGCGCTCCCGGAACAACTTCGTCAGTGAAAACTTCCCAATAATCACCCCCGTCAATGGTTTTAGCAATCATGCCACTAGAAGCATATCCAGTAATCCAGCCTTTCATTTCATTCATAAACTGAACATCAGTAAGAAAAGCCGCGGCAAAGGGAGTCGGTAAACTGGCTTCTAGCACAGTCCATGTATATCCACTGTCCAGACTCTTTAAAATTGTGCCATTCCCACCTACGATCCAACCTGATTCTGACGACCCAAAGTGAATGGCCATCAGGTCGGAGAGCGTGCCACTCTCCTGTGGCACCCATGTTTCACCTCCATTTTTCGTAGATATAACTGTCCCGTTATCTCCAGATATAAGTCCGGTAGTTTCGTTAAAAAAGAAAACTGAGCGCAGAGTTTCGCTGGTATTACCTGTCTGCATTGTCCACGTGACGCCTGCATCCGTCGTCTTGAATATTTTTCCGTCTACGCCAACAATCCACCCTATGTCCTTTTCAACAAAGTGGATGTCGGTATATGGCCCTTCATCACTCATGTTGAAAATTGGTGTCCATACGTTTTGTTCAGAACTGTCACGATTTGATGTCAATCCAAAACAACCAACTGTGCATACGACAAAAAATGGAAGGCTTATAACTTTGAGGGATTGATTACGCACTGCTTCAAGCCTTTTCTATAGCAACGAGGCTGCTTTTGTGTACAGCTGGTTGCCGGTTCTGAGGCGCAAATAGACTACACCACGGTACCCGTATCGTATGGATACAAGCAGTGTATGCTCGCCTGCTTCAAAGTGCCGTGCAGAGGACATCGTACTCAATCTCCTCCCATCGGATGAGAAGGCGTCCACGGCTACGGGCAATGATTCACTGATGCGGAACACCACCTGCAGGCGATCTGCCGTAGAAAGAGATACTCTTATAATTCCTGGGGGCAGAGGAAATTCAGGTTGCTTCTCGACCACGGCTTCCTGCGCAGCGGGTTTTGCCAACGGAAAACCTTCATTGTCGTAATCCCCAACTTTCAGCACCAAGGTGCCTTTGGCTACAAAGCCCGAATTGAGAATGATACGAGAGCCGGAATGAATTACGGCACTCTTGCTTTGGGGTACGGTAAACTCACTCGCGATAATATCATTC
Organism: Opitutales bacterium; assembly: GCA_050485505.1. Lineage (GTDB taxonomy): Bacteria > Verrucomicrobiota > Verrucomicrobiia > Opitutales > Oceanipulchritudinaceae > JAFIGG01. The sequence goes on from JBJHBN010000090.1 coordinate 2,673, forward strand.
TGATACACGAAAAACTCTGTAGGAAGGTATGCGTTGTCCACTTCATATCCACCGTTCAATCGAGCTACGCCATCTCTGGAGTAAAAAACCCCTATACGGTGATCTTCGAAGACCATGCGTCTGCTGTCCAGGATCGAGTCCACGTGTATATCGGGAAGTGTACCGACGTATTGATTACTCTCATTTCCATCATAGCGATTAAGTGATTTTAGGCTAAAAGATGAGGCCGACTGATCTTCTTGCCACTCTTGCCATAGCTTGTCCACCATTGAGTGGTGAAGATAAAAGAGAGGGTCGCGTGGAGACACCATTTGACTCATAGTGCCGCCTACCCAAACATGCGGTCTTCCATGAATGTCCCATTCGAGTGAATTCGTGTATCCCACGTAGTAGTTTAGCCCACAAGTTCCGCCTGACCAACTCCAAAAAGATGTCTTACCTTGAACACAGGTAACCTGTGAGGATGTTGGCAGCGTCGATGATTGCCCCAGTTGTCGTATTAGATTCCACGTGCTTGGCAATGAATCTTTGTGTAAGAATACTTGGAATAAAGAGTCTGTCGTGTCGCGAACAGCGCGCCAATCCCAGTATGGGACGCTCAATCTCGGATCTTCATTCTGAATTGCGCTCTCCATCTCCCAGAGTACCATGCGATGCCACGAAAGGAACTGATTCTGTGATTCAGGAGATGGATGATTAGGATGGGTGTGGATATGAGGCGCATTCTGGTTGTGCCAATTCGCAAGGGCAATAACCAAATCCTGCTGCGACCCCGAGGCAAAATTTCTGATCGCCTGTCTGTAAGCAATCTTCTCCGCTTCGGACATTTCTCTGAAGTCTTTTCGGATCCCTTGTGCCGCGGCGATGGTGGCTGCGATAACGATCCATGCTGGTAGAAGTAGGTAGTTATGCATGATTGTGCCTCGCTTCAAATGCGGCCGTGCCTCAACAGGAGATATATGAAGAAAATGTCTGGCCGGTTGTGAATCAGCGCATCGCTTCTTAAACGGGCGTATACATTGTTATCGGAATAATGATGCATTTCCGATATCTCTATTACTCGTAATTAGGCAAGGGCGAGTCCGCGCCTTCGGGATGAAACCATATCTTCTCATTTAGTAGTCCGCCATCGTATTTCCATAGGCGGATATAGACGCCTTGAATTTCGGATAGCGCATTAATGTTGAAATAGAGAGTATCCAAAATATCTGTCACACAATGGCCTCCGAAATATTCGTGCTTCAGGTATAGTCGGACCTGCGGGGGTGCGGACTTCATTATGGTTCCGTCATAAAACAAAGAGAAATTGTGGATCGTACACCCCCCGCTATAAGAAACTTCAACAACAAGCGTATGCCCTTGAATTCCAGTTGAGTGGACATGGTATGGTAATGTGGTGAGAATAGTTGAATCAATCATCTCTACCTGTAGAAGCGCAAGGACTTCATTATCCGCATTTTGTTCTGTATCGGAATTAATCGAATCGGTTTCGAGTTGGCAAGCCGAAAAGAACAATACGAGAACCGTACACATGCTCGGGAAAGTCGAAATCATGTGCGGTGTGCGTATGTTTATCCGCTTTGAAAATGCTTTATAGATCATCTTTTGTCCTTCCATTATCGGTGTATTCCGATTCGCTGGCTCTCCAGAAAATTGACTTTTTGGCCTGCGTTATCTTGAACCAAAATACGTGCAATTAGCGATGTGCTTGTGGCACGAGACAATTTTGCTAAACGAACAGATTTTGTGTGTTCTCCCTTAGAAAGGTTCCATTTTTCAGAGACCAAAGTTCTACCAGAGACATCGAAAACGTGGAAGAATATGGTTGAGTTATCTTGCAAAGTCAGAGACACAAAAATTTCCCCACTAGGTAAATAATGCGATTGGAATTTCCATGGAAGATTAGAGTTCTTATTTAATACGTTTTCTCGCATATCGACAGTATCTGTTTTTGCTATAGGTTTAGCCAAAGGTGGCCCGCTTCCAAAAGTCAAGGACTTGATTGAGACTTTTCCGTTTGCAACTCTAACACCTGATCGAATCACTACACCACTCCCTGCTACAACTTCGAGATGATCGCTAATCTCCGCATTTTTTACTTCGACTTTCTGTGTTGATCTGAAAAGCCCCCATCTCTGGTTATGCTCGCGATTGTCATATGTGCCCGTGACAGTCAATGGATAATGTACGAGGCCTTTTACCGAGTTTTTATCTCTGCTTTGTGGGTCAAGCCAATCTTTAAGTCGGGTGCTTGTAGTTCCATTTCCATCCCATGAAGCCGACAGCTTTCCATATCTGTCAAATCCTCCAGAGCAGTGTGATGTTCCCCCGTCAAGCTGTCCGATTAGTAGTCGATCCTGATTAAAAAGTCCAGACCCAGAAGATCCTCCTTCCGTTATGCCTGCATCCCAAAGCACTTCCCAGTGATTGTGCCATGGAGGCATCCCTGTTCCTGGGATCCATTCGTCAAACGATATCTTTGTGTCGGAACCTAGTGGATGGTGAATGCCCACTGTATACTCTGCGGCTGCACCACTTCGATCCCATCCAGAAAATGCCACCGAATCTAAAGTTGAAAGTGGATCATTGAGCTCAAGGAGGGCAAAATCAGAACCGTCCCAACTGGCTCTTAATGTGGCTCCGGTAAACGTGACGGGGTCTCTTACTCCGGAACCCGAACACTCAAGATATTGATTGTGAAAAGTCATGTCCCATACATTAAGGTATGGATCTAGACAATGTTCTGCTGTTAACACGTACGGCGTCAGGTCTTCTTCTAAATTATTAAGAAGTGTTCCGGAGCAGCATCCCGTGGCTGTTATGATATGTACGGAGGCGTCTCTTTCTGTTCTCCATGGCGCCCCTTCAGGACAGTTGACTCTGATGTTGCATGAAGCGGGCGAACCACAATCACCTGAAAATTTATGAACTATGTTATGGATTTCTAGAATTGCCAAATCGCTTCCCGCAGGCTCGTAATACTCTATGGTCACAATAGCGCCTGGGATGCTCGGACTAATAAACTCGCCATGATTTCTATTGTTGGCCGAAGTATAAGCGCCGAGGATGTGTGCTCCCGATGAGTCATAAAAATGTAGAGTTGCGTTTTCGGGGAGCCAGAATTTGTTGAAATACACTCTGAGTCCTAAAGCATTCGGAGATGTAATCTGGAGGCGCAAAATTCTTCCATCAGTGATATTGTCCCATGTCCCCTCGTATTTCAGATTGACGGGCAGCCATCGTTCATGACCGAATCGCCCTGTTTTTCTTTCATTGGAGCTGTAAAGTGATTTCAGTTCAGCATTGTCCACTTCAGCAAGAACGATTGAATGGATTTGTTGGGAGATGTTTTCATTGTATATTTGTGATTTTGGTGACAAGTCTTTTCTGGACTCTAACGATAAGGCCGGAATGTTGCTGACTATTAGCACACACAGAATCAATTTATTGGGGACAAAGTATTCCATTTGTAACATCTTCCTTATTATGCGTCACAAAGGTAGTCGCCGCAGTCCGCTTCACAACATAAAATACGGATCCAAGCGCATCTCTACTGCCCTCCCAGCCGGCGCTGCAAGTCCTCGATCAATGCCTGCTGCTCCTGCATTGCTTTGATGAGGACCGGGATCAGCGCCACATAATCGACGGATTCGTACTCCATCGGATCTTTTCTGATGTCGGCCTTCTTTTCTTCACGAGTGCGGCGAGATGGAACCCTGATGGTTTTGACCATATCAGGAAACTCCTGCTTTAATTCATCCGCCATTAGCCCATATTGTTTTCCGCGTGCAAGCGACAGAGAGCTATTGTACTCTTCGTTCCGCATATCGTAAGACATTGGGCGCAATGCCATCAACTTGCCCAATACTCCTGCCAAAGGGGCCGCGTTTTTCTTGAATTTCCGATCAGAGGGCCACCCGCAGCAGTTCCCGGTAATAACGACATCACCGTAAAAAATGCCGGCAAACTCTTCGCCAGTCCCCCCATATGCGTCGGCCACTATTCCGTAGTTGTTACCACCTCCTGACGCCACTGTTTCCACACCGACGCTCGTTGGAGAACTACTCCCGTGGCTTGATGCATAGACTCCCCACGCCCAATACCCATAATCCGCTTCTGCCTCGACTCCGATCACGTCTCCAATTCCGTGCATTCCGACGCTTCCAATTCCCTTTACCCCGACTCCACTGGCATTTTCGCCATGTACGCCGAAACTTGAGCTCGTGCTGCTTTTCCCGTGAACTCCGACAGCACCTTCACCGTAAACACCTTTAGCGTTACTGCCCGAGGTCCAACCACGTACCCCGATTCCCCCAGATGTTGTGGAGGACCCGGAAACTCCCACCCCGCTGGTTACGTTAGCCGTTCCTGAAACACCGACGCCGCCATGGTTTGTAGCCTCACCGCGAATTCCATAAAGGTTTCCTGTGCCGTCCACTCCGGAGACGCCGCCAGAACCCACTACTCCGGTCGTCCCCGTACCTTCACCGTGGACCCCAAAGTCGCTTCCTTTCCCCATGACACCATATGTTCCAGCCCCCATAACCCCCACCTTGGCTCCTCCCGCATCCGGCAGGCTGAAGCTGCTGACGGCACCGATCAACGCCCGGGCGCTGCTGGTGTTGTTCGCTTCGGCGACAAGGCCGATGCGCTTGTCCTTGACCACCGCGGCCGGGTGGGCGCTGTTCGGGGTCGCGCCCGAGTACTTGATCTTCATGACGGTGTCGTTCTCCGTCTCGACGAGTACGCCAAGATCAGCATTCACGGTTGTTGAAAAGAGACCAAAGACCAAAAGGGGGATGAGATATCGCATAATGACTCCTGTTCGCCGCAGAGGCTTGTTGTCGATGCAGAGTTCCCGTACCGTTTCTTACTTCTGTTTATGATGTCTTGATTCCATTCTGAATGGATG
>JBJHBN010000091.1:0-7573 GCA_050485505.1 Opitutales bacterium
GCACCGCTCCGCGCATGACGGCGCTAGATCCGCGCTTGCTGCCCTTCGACCATAGGTCTCCGGGCGTTTGTGCACTGTCCAAGGTCCACCGGACCTTGAACTTTGGCTAAAGCCAAACCGCTTCAAACTCCGGCGGGGCGGCCAAAACGTTGGCCGAAGGCCCACGCGCATAGCGCCTTGGGCGTTCTTTCCTCCAATCGCTCCACCGGAGCGATTGCTGCGCTTCGCGCATCGGTCATCACGGTCCTCACTTCGTTCGTCCATGTGCCATCCGGGCAGGTTCTCTTAAGGCCCCCCACCCGACCGCTACGCGGTCCACCCTCCCCCCGGTGGGAGAGGGGAAGGGGTGAGGGGGGGGGAATTCCCCGACGCACACCAAATCCTCCGACGGCTGGATGACCTCGGAGCATGAATTGTGTTTTTTGCCGCTTTCCCGAACCGGAAAACCGGTTCCCACTTTTCGTGGGAACGCTTTTTGTGGACGGCATGGGGCGATGAACGCTCCGTGCTGAAATAGTATATGAAGCGATCATCGCCCCACGCATCCGGGATTTTCGGCTTGGCGTCCGCTCGGGCTAGGGCCAATCCCTGCCGCCTTTCGGCGGTGACCACAGGCGTCCTGTGGCTGGCCTCGGTGACGTTTGGGCCTCCGCTGGGACGACTCCCATCGGACCCGGACCGGTCATGAAAACCGGTCAGCCGCTGTAACGCGCAAGATCAGATGGCACTGGCCGGGGAAATGCGGGATTAGGTGGGATCAGGCGGGAAAGATCGGGAAAAGGCCCGGATTTAAAGGGCTTTCAAAGGACCGTCGAGCCGTGATTGACCTGGAAAACCCAAATGGGGGGCGCAAGTTCATGTGGCGGAATCGGCAAGGCTGTTATGGTCAGGCATGAGCAACGGCCAGAACCGTTTAACTCTTTCAAGTCAATCATTTAGGCGGGATATCGTCGAACAAACCGGGAAGTCGCTTCCCATTAAACCGTCACCAAACGCTACAGAAAGACCGAAGCAGGTTCGGACTAAAAAGGTATTTTAAACAAGCACTTAGCTCTTAAACCCCGAAAAGGGCCCAAGCGAAACCGTAGCGCCAGGAATCTAAGACTGGGAAGTCTAACAGCGATCAATTACATCGCTGCTGGACCGGCCAGGAAAACGACGCTGAAATTCACGCATCATGTGGGTGGCCGCCTCGGAACAAATTGCTTGCCCAATAACGTCGTTCGCGACCATGAAATTCATGATCTCTTTGCTCGTCATGCAGAGACCATTCTCAATCTGAGCGTTGGAATACTGCCCCAAACCTGCTTCCACTGCCACCCTATTGACCGTTGCACATCCAACATAGGATTGAGCGACAGCCGTGAATGGAGTTGCTGATAGGGCCAATAGAATTGCTGCCGCAATGCGTCGTTGCATAGTTCTTCTCCCGAGACAGAATGTCAGGCTATGATGCCGACAGGGGATTTTCTAGACCAAAATTTCATAATGAACACTTGCCCCCTCCGAAATCGTCTCCAGTGGAGACCATTTAAGCCTACCAGGTGGGGACAATGATCAAAGTCTCCAGTGGAGACTTTGATCGGAGATTTCAAAGTCGCAAGTTGCAACTTTGATCGGCACCGCTTGCCAGCGACTCCTGACACGCGTATATATGAGCGCAGAGCTTAGAAACTCTAACGAGGTGGATGGCACCACCAGTCCGGAAGAATAGTCGCAAGTTTGCGACTAATTCGGGCGAACGGTGTTTTTTTATGCCCGGTTCTCCGGGATAGGTCGCATCTATTGTGGCCGGGAGGGCAAGGCGCATGTCCAGGGCAATTGTCCGGGGTAAGCTCCCATATGGGAGAGCTCGCGGGGATCTGCCTAAAGGCCTTGCTGCCGCCACCTCGTGCGGTTTCTAACTCCCGGCTTGTGCGATGGTCGCACTTGCCGATGCCTTAGAAAGCATACGAGGAAACCGACATGGAAACCCTTTCGACTGTCAGCAGCCACGCAGGTGCCGCTGCCCTTTTCCAGAAATTCGATGATGCAAACGCCGCGATAAAGGCGTTTAATCACCTTTTAAATACCGCCCTGCGTGAGGGTGACAGCCTCGCCATCCAGGAATGGGGCATCCATCATTTGCTGCATACCCAGGTCGACACGCTTGAGACGATCTGCCAAGGGCTGCGTGACACCTATGCTGTCGATCACAAGTTCCAACGCGCGCAAGACGCTGACGCGCCATCGAACGGTGTTCGCTCCATCGTGCCTGCCGGGTTCAATATGGTCTTGGTCACCGAACCTGATGGTTCATCTTACATGACCACGCCAGCCTTGGCCGGGGTCGATCCGGAGGGGGCTATCAAGGCGCGCGTCGAAATTCCCGACGCCGCCTCTGACCGGCTGCGCAATGTGGACGTGGCCAAGGTCGCGTCCGCGAGCAAAACCAAACCTGACATTGTGCAGCGGGTCATCGACCAGTTGCTGGCGTCCGATGAACTGGCCGAGTCGCCAGATGATCAGGCAGCGACGGGTTAACCGATCACACAAGGACCAAGGCGCGGCCCAGGCCGCGCTTTTTTGTTGTGCATGGAGTATCAGACAATGAACGGAGTGGATCAGTTCGACCTGACGGTTCAGGTGCCAGCCGATGAATGGGCCTACAGCCAGCGCCGCCTGCGATTTTTCGAAGCGATGGCCTTTCGATTGCTAAGAGACAGCGGCCAATTGCAGGAATGGTTCACAGCCGGAGAGCTGGCATCATTACGACTTCCCGGCCTCTCTCATTCGGTCGGGGCCGTGACGCGAAAGGCAAATCTGCAAGGATGGCTGCGCCAGGCGCATGCGACCGAAAGCGGGCCACGCTATCTGTATCACGTCACCAGCTTACCGGCCCGATCGTTCGATGAGCTGGTGCGCCGCCTGCTCGACCTTCCCGATGCCGATCTGGACAATGGCCATTGGGTCGATGGCATTCGGCCCGAGCCGCCAACCCCCTTGGCCCCGGAGAACACCGCACCACCCTGGGTGCTCCCGCTCATGCGGTTGATGAAGGGGGATGCGAATGGCAATCTGTCGCGCGCCTGGCGGCAGTTGCCCGAGCACTTGCCCAAAGGCACTGTTTTGCCAAGTGTCGAGGAAGCTGCCGAAGTGCTGGTCCGGTTTGGACTGGCGGACAAAGGGTAGGGCTGAAAAGGTGAACCCCGCGGAGGCGACTCCGCGGGGTTCTGTCTTAAGGAAAGACTGCTTGCCAACAGGGAACTTGGCGGTATCGAGGTTCACACTGGACCGAATACCAAACCACCCGCAAGCGTATTGTGGGCTGAATGAACAGGCTTGCCCGCATATCGTTCATGGCACAGGCCGAGGCGACATTCCACCCACAAAGACTGAAACCCCGGCCCGTGTTGCATAGGCGATGCGAGAGGCCAAATGACTTCAGAAGAACAGTCCAGCCGCGAATTGGTGCCTGTCGAGGGGACCGAGGTGCTTTCGCTATTGAGCGAACCCGGGGCAAGCACGACCGACGTTGGCCAATTTCAGCCGCCAGTTGAACAGGAAACAATGAGGTGGACCACCTCCACCGGCGTCGAATGCGTGGAACGGGTGCCCGCGAACATCCTGCCCTATCTTCGAGTGCTCGACTGGAACATGACATGCGACTTCTTTTTACGGTTTGGCGGGGGGGAAATCTATCTTCCAAAAAATCCCAAAAAAAGAGGTCAGGTTGCCCAATTCATCGGTGGTGATGCCGCCGCGCGGCTGGCCAGTGTCCTTGGCAACGAGGATGTTCGTATTCCGCTCGCCAACCGTTTTCTCGCGCGTGTACTTCGGGCAGCGGGTTACTCAATGGCTGACATTGCGCGGTTGACTCGACAGTCCGATGTGACCATCCGGGGCCATTTGAAAGAGCCGAAGAAAAAAACGCACCTAGTCAGATTCACAGAGGAAGAAATCTGATGCCCAAGGTTCCCGCAACGACCGGCGAAAACCTCAATACGGATGTTCTGGAGCTTGTGACCGCTTCGGCGGGCAAACCCAACCGGCGCTGGGTCCACATTTTCCCCGAAGGCACCTTCACCACCCGCGATGGTCGGGGGCCATTCACCGTTTCCAATCCGGAGGCAGTGATCGCCGCCTCTTTGTCGGCAGCGGGCTCGACCAGAATCGTGGTCGATTATGAACATCAATCACTCAATGCCGCCAAGAACGGCCAACCCAATCCAGCCGCCGGCTGGATTGTCGAAATGGAGCGGCGCGAAGGGGGCATCTGGGCGCTTGTGGAATTCACAGCCCGGGCCACCGATCACATCATTTCGCGAGAATATCGCTATGTGTCGCCCGTATTTCTGAGCCGCAAGGATGGCACCGTCCACCATATCGCCAACGTCGCGCTGACCAACACACCGGCATTGGGCGGCGAAAAGCTGGTCCCGCTTTCAAAGAAGGAAAAGGCAATGGATTTTGACATAGCGCGTTTGCGCACCCTGCTTGGCCTTGATGACCAGGCAACCGAAAGCGACATTTTCGACGCCCTGGAGAGGGTCCTGGCAACCCGGACGGAACGTGCCAGTGTCGACCTGACCAAATATGCCCCGGTGGCATTGCTCGAAAAAGCCGTTTCAGAGGCCAACTCACTTCGTCAGGGCATGGCAATCGATGCGGCCACGCGTCATGTGGAAACGGCGATCAAGGACGGCAAGGTGCCCCCCTATCTCAAGGATTGGGCGATTGAAACCTGTTCGGTGAACGTGAAGGTTTTCGAAGAATTCGCAGACCGCGTTGCACCGACAATGCACGCGATCCTCGCGCCAAGTGGCCTGACTGGAAGTCCCCCGCCCGCCAAAAGTCAGCCCGATGAAACGGTGCTCCAGGTGTGCCGGAACCTTGGCATCACACCGGAGAACTATGAAGCCGCTTCCAAAAAGCACTGAGATTGCGCCGTAGAGCCGCTTGACGGCCAGCCCGGCGCAAAGGGAGGCGGGACCGCACCGCCCGCCTCCTGCCCTATTTGAAACCCCTTTAACGGCCCTTTTTAGGGCGGAGAACGAACATGCTTATCAACGCCAGCAACCTACAGGTGCTGTTTACCGGGTTTAATGCCGCCTTTAACGAGGGCTTTTCCGGAGCACAAAGCCAATGGTCCCGCATCGCCATGCGCGCGCCGTCGATTACCGCAGTCGAACAATACGGATGGCTCGCGCAATTACCCAAGATGCGGGAATGGCTTGGCGGACGCCACGTTAAAAATCTGGCCTTGCACGACTACACGATCAAAAACCGCGATTTCGAAATGACGGTTTCGGTCGAACGCAACAAGGTCGAAGACGACCAATACGGCGTGCTTGCGCCCGCGTTCAGCGAAATGGGCCGCGCTGCAGCGGAAACACCGGACGAGTTGTGCTTCAGTCTTCTAGCGGCCGGGTTTGAAGGCCAAGGCTACGATAAGCAACCGTTCTTTGACACCGACCATCCCGTGAAACTGGCAGACGGGACCGAGGGGACTGTGAGCAACATGCAGGCCGGAAGTGCCGAGCCTTGGTATCTCCTGGACACCAGCCGCGCCGTGCGCCCGATCATTTACCAGGAACGCCGCCCCTTTAACAATCTGGTCAAGCTCGACCGTGAAACGGACGAAAACGTCTTCTTTGACAAAGAGTACATCTATGGCGTCGAAGGGCGGGCAAACGCGGGTTACGGCCTTTGGCAACTCGCTTTCGGGTCCAAAGCAGAACTCAACGCCACCAATTACGCTGCCGCGCGTGCTGCCATGATGGCCCTGCGCGGGGACGAAGGCCGTCCACTTGGTGTGCGGCCAACGCTCATGGTGGTGCCACCGGAACTCGAAGAGGACGCGTTGTACCTGCTCAACACCGAAAACAAGGATGCCGGTGCGAGTAACCCCTGGAAAGGCACTGTAGAACTGATCGTGACGCCTTGGGCGAACACATCGGGCATCGCGATTTAAAGCACACTTCGGAGGGCACGCACCATGTCACAACCTTTTGTTATCGGCATGCGTGCCCAGTTCGATGCTTCGGGTGTGCGCGATGGGGCCGAACAGGCCACAAGGCATATCCGGGAAATCAATGCTGCGGCGACGGAAGCCGAACGGGAAATCAAGGCCCGGATACACGATACATTGGCGGGTGGCCAGTCCCGCCCGCACGACCAGGCGGCAAATGACATTGCGGCCTATGGCGCACAGCTCGACCAGTTAAGGGCACGCTACAACCCGCTCTATGACGCCGAGCAGCGCCATGCAAAGGCTCTCCAAGATATCCAGCGCGCCTATCGGGTGGGGGCGATCAGTTCGGGTGAAATGACGACGGCCATTGAGCGGGAAAGAACCGCTCACACCAGACGCGTTGCCGAACTGAACAGCGCCGACCGCGCCACCCGAGGCTTGCGGGGTTCAAACGACAATCTCTCGGGCTCGCTCCGCAACACCGCCAGTTCTATTGCAATTCTGCATGGGCCATTGGGCGGGATCGCGAGCCGCTTTTCAGTTTTGGCCACGCTCATGGACCGGGTCAGCCTGGGCGGGGCGGCTATGGCGGTCGGCATCGGGGCGGGTGCCTTTGCCGCGCAACGCGGTGTCGCTGCCTTTGCCGAATATGAGCGTCAGCAGCTCACCACCGAACAGGTTATCCGTGCCACCGGCATGGCAGCGGGGCGCACATCCCAGCAGATTGAGGCCCTTAGTAGGGAAATCGGGATCAACACCTTGGCCAGCACAGGCGAGGTTCGCCAGGCTGCAACCCAGCTACTGACTTTCCGGGCCGTTTCAGAAGAGAACTTCGACCGCGCGATGCATGCTGCACAGGACTTGGCCGCAGTCGGGTTCGGCTCGATCACAAGTGCAGCGGTTCAATTGGGCAAGGCACTTGAAGATCCTGCCAATGGCCTTTCGGCACTCACCCGCGTCGGTGTCTCATTCTCTCCGGTTCAACAGCAGGTCATCCAGGACTTTGCCGACACCGGACAGCAAGGCGAGGCTATGCGGTTGATCCTGGAAGGCATTGAGCAACAGGTGGGCGGGGCCGGAGCTTCCGCAGGCCGAGGTCTGTCCGGCGCATGGGACGGGTTGACCGAACGGCTTGGTTTACACCTTGAAGTGGTCGGACAGCAGATCGCTGAATACACCCATCTCGAAAGCATTCTGGGGCGGCTGAATGATCTTCTGGATTACGACCTGGAGAACACCACTACCGACCGTGAGTCTCAGGTTCGGGCGCGCATCGCAAAGGCCCAGCAAGACTTGGAGCTGCATCGTCGGTTGCTGACCGAAATGCCCGATAATGCGCAACACCATCGAGCTTTCATCGAACAGGCGGAAGTCAGCCTTGCGAGCTTCCGCGTGCTGCACGCTATCCAGCGCCTCGCCATTGAGAGCTTCTATGAAGAAGCTCTCCAATCGGGGCGTGAGTTTGGCTACCTGTCCGGTGCGTTCGATTCTCATGCGGCAAATATAACACGACCATTTACGCGCTGGCAGCGAGCGGCTTTGCGGATTTTGGAGCTATGGTCGTTTTTGGGTGACGCGACGAGATCATGCGGCGCGGTTTTGAGCGGCGTTGTGTTGTGC
>JBJHBN010000092.1:0-7544 GCA_050485505.1 Opitutales bacterium
AGGATCAGGGCCTCAGCGAGTTTACGGAGAAAACTCTGGATGGATTCTAGACCCGGATCTACCTGTTTGGTTTTTCGAACGCGATAGTTGGTGGAAGCTTTCCAGTTACGCTGGGAATTGGATGCAGACTAAAGCCGGCCTTCTGCATAGCATATCGCCTCAGGGGCCGCTTCAAGGGATGCCAATTGTTGTCGAATTGCCAGAGGAGGAAGGGTATATGCTTATTACCGAGGCAGCCCTTTATGATTACAGTGGTATGCGATTGCGGGCATCAGCGCCTGCGGTTCTAACCGCAGATTTCACGGAAGGTGCCGAAGGCTTTTTGGTGGATGGAGATATTGTGACGCCATGGCGTGTTACATTGATTGCGGAGAGCCTGGATGCACTGGTGAACAGTGATCTAATCACCAACCTGAACCCTGGACCAGACCCCAAATTGTTTCCAGATGTCGACTATATCCGGCCAGGACGTTCACTATGGCGCTGGTTTTCTTTGCGAACGGGGTCTCCTGAGGAGGAGAAAATGTTTGTCGATGCCGCAGCTGAGCTCGGGTTTGAATATGTTCTTGTGGATCATGGCTGGCGGACGAGTTATGTCGAACGCGACGCTTGGGAGAACCCTTGGGAAGATATGGCAAACTTGGTTGCTTATGCTTCGGAGCGTGATGTTGGAGTTTTTGCCTGGTTTCCTTCAGCTGATCTCAATCAACCGTCTAACAATTGGGCAGTGATGCGGGATATGATGGACAAGGCCAAATCTGCGGGACTTGTTGGATTGAAAATAGATTTCATGAACTCTGAGGCAAAGGCTTTAATAGATTTTGAAATCAAAGCGTTGGAGTTGGCTGCCGAGAGAAGGTTGATGATCAATTTTCACGGTAACCACAAGCCGACCGGAGAACGTAGACGTTTCCCGAATGAAATTACCCGTGAAGGAATTCGAGGTCTCGAACTGAATCGGATTAAATCGGAAGGGCCGATCACTGCGGACCACAATGCTGCCCTGCCATACACGCGTCTCGCGCTGGGCCCTGGAGATTACACACCGCTATCTTACAACAATCCCGGACCGACCACGTGGGCACATCAATTGGCAACCGTCGTACAGATGACATCACCGATGCAGGTTATTGCCGAGCACCCGGATTTTCTACTGCATTCTCCTGCGACGCGCCCCGCGTTGGACGTGCTCAAAGCGATTCCAGCTGCGTGGGACGAAACTCGAATTCTTCCACAGAGTAAGATTGGCGAACTTTCTATCATGGCCCGACGTCTCGGCGATGTTTGGTTTGTTTCTGCTTTGAACGGTAGTGAAACACAGGTTGAGATTTCCGACTTGGATCTTTCACCGCTGCTCGGGGAAATTCTATACGATGTGGTTGTGATTACCTCTCCGATACAACTCAGATTTCGTAGAGATGAATTCAAAGGTATACCGTCAAGCCAAATCCGTTCCATTGAACTCGCCCCATCAGATGGGTGGGTCGGCTGGTTTCGGCCATCTGTAGAATGAACGTGCCTTGACTCATGAATATTAAAATAAAACAGAGAGACTGAGAGGAAATGAGTTCTAACATAGATAGTTCGGGATACGAGCGTATCGAATTTAACGCAACGAATCGTATTCTGATTGAGCCTAAGAGGGATGTTGTTCGGGAGATTCGGACCAATAGCATTGATTCGGACTTGGTCGTTGTGGGTGGCGGTATTGCTGGGGTCTGTGCAGCAATCGCCGCCGCGCGGTCAGGTAGCTCAGTGGTTCTGGTTCAAGACAGACCTGTGTTGGGAGGCAATGCCTCCAGCGAAGTCAGGCTCTGGGCGCTTGGAGCCACCTCTCATATGGGGAATAACAATCGATGGTCGAGGGAGTCCGGGATCATTGGAGAAATACTGGAAGAGAACCTGTTTCGGAATAATGACGGGAATCCCCTTATTTTTGATACAATTCTTTTGGAGAAGGTAAGGCAGGAACCAAATATTCGCCTGCTTCTCAACACGGTTGTGCACCAGATCGAAAAGGAAGGTACTAGACGTATCAAAAGCTGCTCCGCTTTCTGTTCGATTAACGGGACGGCGTATGTTCTCAGGGGATCGGTTTTTATGGATTGCTCAGGCGATGGCATATTAGCCTTTCTCGCTGGAGCAGCCTTTCGAATGGGGGCGGAAAGCCGGGAAGAGTTTGGTGAGCGTTTGGCGCCAGGCGAAAACTATGGCTATCTGTTAGGGCATTCCCTTTATTTCTATAGCAAAGATATTGGTAAGGAAGTAGACTACATACCGCCGGCATTCGCACTCAAGGAACTCAGCTGTATTCCGCGTTACAAATCAATCCAATTGAAGGATTTTGGCTGTCGTCTTTGGTGGATTGAGTATGGAGGACGGTTGGATACGATCCATGCAGCCGAGGATATCAAGTGGGAGCTCTGGAAAATTATCTACGGAGTTTGGGATTATATTAAAAATTCAGGAAAGTTTCCTGAATCAAAAACTCATACGCTCGAATGGGTTGGGACAATTCCCGGAAAGCGTGAGAGTCGTCGCTTTGAGGGTATGTATATGCTCCGTCAACAGGATCTTGTTGAACAGCGTTTGTTTGAGGATGCTGTCGCTTACGGTGGTTGGGCTCTGGATCTGCATCCCGCTGACGGGGTGTATTCTGAGCTTCCAGGCTGTTCTCAATGGCATACCAAAGGAGTGTATCAGATTCCGCTGCGGACAACTATCAGCAGGGATATTGACAATCTTATGTTTGGGGGACGGATAGTCAGCGCCAGTCACGTTGCATTCGGGTCAACCCGTGTAATGGTTACTTGTGGGTATCTGGCGCAAGCGACTGGAATTGCTGTTAGCCACGCCCGGCAAAACGGTTTGAAGCCAGCTGATTTGGTTGAGGGTGATAATCTGAAATCGTATCTGGACTCTTTGCGGAGGGCAGGGCAGCACATTCCTGGAAACCCCTTGCATGATCCGGCAGACTTGGCTTGTGACGCACGGGTAACGGTGAGCAGTGAATTAAAGCTTCAAGGGCTGCCATTTGATGGACCATGGGTTTCCTTGAATGAGGCGACAGCGTTGCTCATGCCGGTTGCGAGCGGGGTTGCTCCGGTAATGCGTTTTAGGCTGCGCTCAAAGGGTCAGCAGAAGCTGACGGTGCAGCTGCGGCTCAGCGAGAAGCCTGAAAACTTCACACCTGAGCAAATCGTCGAAAGCTGTGAGTTTGATTTGCATGACGGTGAGCAGGAGATAGCAACCGCTTTCAAGAATGAACTGCATAGGGAAGGTTATGTTTTTGTTACGTTTATCGCCAGTGAATCGGTTGAGTTGCGCAGTTCCAATCGTTTGCTGACAGGGGCGATGACTGTGTTCAACGGTCAGAACAAGGCTGTTTCCAATAATGGACGTCAGCAGGGATCGGAAGAACTGGGTGTTCACGGTTTTGAGTTCTGGACTCCGCGTCGGCGCCCTAATGGAGGGTTGATTGGATTCTCCGCAGAGCTACCTCTGTATACGTTTGGCAAAGAGGAATTGAAGTCTGGATATGACCGGCCTTACATCCTTCCGAACGCATGGATTGCTGATCCGGAGGACAAACAGCCGACCCTATCCATCAAATGGCAGAAACCACAGTCTGTCCGTACAATCGTGATCTCCCTGGATGGTGATTTTGACCATGCGATGGAGTCGGTTCTGATGGGGCATCCAGAGAAAGTTGTTCCTTTCTGCGTGCAACAGCTGCGGATATTTGATGACCGGGGGCGGCTCCTTGCTGAGGTTCAGGGCAATCATCATGCGTATTTGCCAATTCAATTGAAGGAATCGGTCGAGACCAGCGAGCTGCGGATCGAGTTTGAGCATCCATCGGAGAACGTGCCAGCTGCAGTGTTTTCAGTTCGCTGTTATGACGAATTCACTCCAATACCGGTTGCAAGCACATGAATACGACTGATTTTGTAGTAATAGCCCTCTATCTGCTCGGGCTTGTGGTGATGGGCGGTATTTTCTACCGCAGTAATAAATCGACCAAAGATATGTTCGCCGCCGGAGGGAGGTCGCCTTGGTGGGTATCCGGCCTTTCCAGTTTCATGACCATGTTTTCGGCCGGAACTTTTGTGGTCTGGGGTGGTATTGCCTACCGCTTTGGAATGGTGGCGGTCGTCATCAGCATGTGTTACGGTGTTTCGGCGCTGATTGTTGGGTGGACAATTGCGGGACGCTGGAAAGCATTGGGCGTCAATTCCGCCGCTGAGTTCATTCAATTGAGGTTCGGGCGCTCTCTCGTACAGTTTTACACTTGGTTTCAAGGTCTGTTGATGCTGTTTTCTCTGGGAGGAGCTGTTTATGCGCTCTCAGTTGTTGTCTGCGCCTTGATTCCCTTGCCTGAAGGCCATTTGCTTGCCGATCCCAATACTGGACATTTGTCTGTTACGATTACATCGATTTCAATCTGTCTGGTGGTTATTGTTATCACCTTTGTTGGAGGATTGTGGGCGGTATTGATGACCGATGTTCTCCAGTTCATTATCCTCAGTGTGTCCGTTATTTTCGTCGTTCCATTGATCCTTCTCAAAGTTGGTGGAATAGGGGAGTTTTCCAGCTCGGCACCGGAAGGATTTTTTAGTCCGGTTGCCTCGGATTTCACCTGGTGGTTCATGTTTGGTTGGGTCGTGGTGCACTTTTTCAAAATTGGAGGTGAATGGGCTTATATTCAGCGCTTTGTTTGTGTGCCAAGTCGCAAGGACGCCCGGAAATCGGCCTACTTGTTTGGCGTCATGTATCTTGCCAGTCCGCTTTTGTGGATGATTCCACCGATGGTTTATCGGGTTATTAATCCTGATGCCAACTATGAGCAGGCCTATATATTGGCCTGTCAAGCGGTTCTCCCAGCAGGGATGATCGGTCTGATGATCGCCTCCATGAGTTCGGCAACGGCCAGTATGGTTACAACCCAGCTGAATGTTTTTGCCGGCGCATTCACTACCGAGTTCTACCAGCGTTGGGTCAACCCTGATGCGAGTGAGCAGAAGCTTGTTTTTGTCGGACGCATGATCACGTTGGTACTGGGTGGGTTGATTATTTCTGGGGCAATCCTGATTCCGCTGTTGGGCACATACACAGGATTTATCCTGGCATTTACAGCAATGGTGACAGGACCATTGGTTTTGCCAACTATTTGGGGAGCTTTTTCCCGCAAGATCGGTTTGCGAACAGCCTGGTGCACGACGGTTATTGGAATACTTGCCGGTGTAATTGTTAAGTTTGGTTTTCAGCAGGACGGCTTCCTCACACCCATTGCTGCTCTGGGTTTTGCGACTGAGTGGGTTCAGGGAAATGCCCGTGTAGCGGAACTGTTCGTGGGTACGATTGTTCCACTGATCATACTCTTGTGGGTTGAATTGTTCGGTGCCCGACCCGCATCGGACCCATTGGCCTGTTTTGCTCCGAAGGTAGAATCCGAAACCGATTCTGCTCCGGTGAATGCCTCCGCACTGCCTGCTATTCTGTCGGCTTGGACTGTTGCCTTGATCGGTCTGGTTATGTTTGTTCTGGGCCTCCTTGATTCCGCAGAGAGACCAGTGCTTTGGGGTTTTGCCGCCGTTCTGGGTGTCATTGGCTGCAGCATCACCTGGAGTATTCGTCGATCGAAATCTCAAATTTCCTATCAACAGTAACCGTAATGACCCGCATTCTACTCGCCTGCCCGAACTTCGGGCCTCTCTACCAATAATGGCTAATCCGGTATACGGCCCTACCAACCCAAGCCCAATGGGGCCGTCTGCGAATCGCAGGTTCGGTTCCGTTGTTGCCTTGGTGGAAGAGAAAGAGCAGATCTACCGAGAGCTGCATGCCGACGTGTGGCCCGAAGTGCTTGCCACCCTAAGAGCCGCCAACATACGAAATTATTCGATTTTTCGGACTGAATTGCAAGGACAGGCCTACTTGTTTTCGTATTTTGAATACATTGGCAGCGATTTCGAGGCCGACGTTGCGCTCGTGAAGGAGTGCCCACACACGCGTCGATGGTGGGCTATTACCGATTGTTGCCAACGCCGTCTGGAAGAAACGCCGGCGGGCGAGCAATGGCTACCGGCAGAGCTTGTCTTCCAAGCAAGTTTATAGTCACCCCCTGGCTTAGCAGTCGAAAATACCCATCAAAGTTACTATCATGTCCGAAAGCTCCACACATAAAGTCATTCCAAGAAAGTATTTTCTTTCTTTTGTACTGGTCACTCTTCTCTTTGCCCTGTGGGGGTTTGCGAATGACATTACAAACCCCTTGGTCGCAGCGTTTAAAGACGTTTTCGTCATCAACAATGCACAAAGCAGTTGGGTACAGATGGCCTTTTACGGTGGTTACGGCACGATGGCCATTCCGGCAGCGCTTTTTATCCGGCGTTTTTCCTACAAGTCCGGGATTATCGTTGGGCTATCTTTATATGCTGCAGGGGCGATGATTTGCGTGCCAGCGGCCAATATAGCGAGCTTTAATCTCTTTCTCATTGCGCTATACGTGCTGACATTTGGATTGGCTTTCCTCGAAACGACAGCAAATCCATATATTCTCGCCATGGGACCGTCCGAGACGGCAACACGCCGACTCAATCTGGCGCAGGCCTTCAATCCAATCGGTTCGCTGACTGGAATGACGGTCGCCAGTATCGCGATCCTTTCCAGTCTGCATGTTGAGGAGTTTCGCGCCGATTTTAGCGCGCATCAAATCGAGCAAGGTACGGACCAGTCCGTATTAATTAAGCACGACGTTTTTCCAGTTTTTCAAGCGCGTGAGCGGGTGCCTGTCAATGATCCGGTTCTGTCCGAATATGTCAGCGATAATCCTGAGACCGGATTGGAACAGGCTCTTGCCGATTACAAGGCTGGCACATTGGCGAGTTTCATGGGGAAGAGCCATCGTGAGATGCAGGCCCACGACCTTGGAATCATTTCGACTCCTTACATGATCATCGGGTTTATTGTCATCGGAGTTTTGATCTTGTTTCTGTTCAATAAGCTGCCGGAACCGTCTTCGGGAAACGACACCCGGGAAACGTCTACTCTGAAAGAGATTCTGGTCCGCTTGAGGCGCAATCCGCTTTATCTTGGCGGTGTCGTTGCGCAGACGTTTTATGTCGGCGCGCAGATCATGTGCTGGACGTTTATTATTCAGTACGCCCAGGAAAATCTGGGAATGGATAAGGCCACCGCGCAGAACCATAATATTGCAGCAATGATAATTTTTGTCAGCAGCCGCTTTATTTGTACCTGGTTTCTTAAATTTGTTAGTCCTGGCGCGCTACTCGCGACACTATCCATAGCGGCCATGGGCACAACACTCGGAGCGATCTATCTGGAAGGTATGGCAGGGCTGTACTCGCTTATGGCTATTTCTGCCTGCATGTCTTTAATGTTTCCCACTATCTACGGCATCGCGCTCGACGGATTGGGCCCCGATGCAAAGATTGCCTCGGCAGGCCTGATTCTTGCCATAGTCGGAGGCGCCTTCATGCCGCGATTGCAGGGCGGTATAATGGATATGGAAGGCTTTATGG
>JBJHBN010000093.1:0-7505 GCA_050485505.1 Opitutales bacterium
GTATCTTCAGCATAGGCGAAAAAATCGTCGTCGAAAAAACCAGTCTCCTCCAGCATTGCCCTCTTGTACAGCGCCGCGCAGGCACTTGGAAAAAGGATCTCCTCGACATGCCTCAAAGAAAGTGACGACCAACGCCGGTTGCGAAAACGCCCCCGCGACATCCCATCACGGCAGATTCCCATGCCGAGAGAATCAATAATGTCCGGATCGCTGAATGAACAGATTCGGCTCCCCACCATTCCGACTTCGGGATGGCTGTCGGCCACCCTCATCAGATGTTCCAACCATTGCGGTTCCGCCCGAGTATCGTTGTTCAGGGTGACGATGCAGTCCCCCCTGGCATTTTCAAACCCCAAGTTGTTGCCGGTAGCGAATCCGGTATTTTCAGCCAAAATCACCAGGCGCACCCAAGGGTACCGCCGTTGAAGGAAACCGACAGAACCGTCAATCGAGCCGTTATCGACACAAATGACCTCGAAATCCCGAAAGGTCTGCGCAGCCAGGCTGTCGAGGCAATCTCCCAAATGTCGGAGGCCATTCCAGTTGACAATAATGATCGAAACCCTTGGAACGGAGTCCGAAAACTCAGTGTGTTTGTGGATGTCCAAGTCTTCAGGAGTTTTCTGATGTGTGATTCGTGTCAGCAAAGCAGCAACCAGCCGAGATTCCTTAGGGCTCCAGTATAGAAGAACCGAAACTTGAAAATTTCGAGACGCCTTTGCACTCGGCCACGTTCTTGAAGATGCATGAAAGCTTCCAGCGTTGCCCTTTCTTTCCCGTCCAATCGCATCTTGTAGCGCTCGTAAAATTCTTTTGCCTGAACTCTGTTTCGTGCCATTACTTTTCGAACCATAGGAAGGTCCCGCAACAGGCTCACCGTATGTGAAACTGTCCATGGCTGAGCCCCAACCTGATTGCACCCGTGCTGCCGGTACAAAAGGGTCGGCTCGGAAAGATAACCGATTTCCCCGAAGGCTGCCGCCGTAAGAGCCACCCAATGATCGTGCATCAGGGCTCCCCTGGGTATCGGTCGAACCAGATCACACAGCGCCTTATTCAACATCGCCGTACACCCGGTCACGACGTTTTGTACCAGAAGTCGGGCAAAAGAGTCGTTCTGAGGGTCAGTCTTCTGGTATTGCCATCCCGACTCGGCAAGTACCGTCAGACCCCCATCGGCTACTTTGAAATTCGTATGAACCAGCAAGGGGGTGTCGTTGCCGAATTCGTCCTCCATCGCCCGCATCTTTTCCAGCGTTGCTCTGATCTTCTCAGGCATCCAGAGATCATCCTGGTCGCACCACATGACGTAATCGGCATCGGAGTGCACCATCAACTCGGAAAAATTTGCGGCAGGACCGAGATTGCCCCCCCCATTCGAAACGATGGTTATTTTCTCTCCATATTTTTGTGCATAGAACGACAGGATATCGAGCGTTCCATCGCGTGACCCGTCATCGCGCACCAGCAGGCGCCAGCCATGAAAATCTTGACTTATCAGGCTCTCAATCTGCTCTTCTAGGTGGACTTCGCCGTTATATGTTGCCAGCAGAATGTCGACCGATGGCCGCTGTTGAAGGTTGAACGTTGAGGGTTGATGGATATTTTCATCCTTCATCTCTCAACTCTCCTCTTTCCTTCGACTACTGCATCGATGATCTCCATGACTCGCGTGTTGAACTCTTTCTGTCCCCAACTCGCGACCTTTTGCCTTCCCTTCTCGGCAAGTTCTGAACATAATCTATCGTCAGTCCAGAGGCGACGGATGCAATCGGCAATCTCCGGCACCGAATCGGGGTTGAAATGCAGGGCGGCGCCCCCGGCCTGCTCCGGCATCCCGTAGATGCCCGAAATCGCCACCGGACAACCGGCGGTGAAAGCCTCGAGGGGGGGGATGTTCGTCGGCCCGTAATAGGTCGGCATGACCATAGCCCTGGCGCGGCGGTAGAACTCGGGCATATCCTCATCTGGGACATATCCCGAAAAGACAATGTCGTTGTCTAGTAAAAGGCTTTGAACCGTCCGGATGACGGCATCGTAGGCATTCTGACGACCTCCAGAGAGGACGAGTTTCAAATCCGGCAGTTCCGCTTTCAAAAAGGCGACTGCCTCGATCAGCGCCAAGTGGTTCTTGTGCCACCAGAACTGCGCAGGATAGAAGATAAATTTGGCCGGAAGCCGGTAACGTTCCTCAAAGCCGGGCCGAACTGCCCTCGAGCGGATATAGGTCGGCGCAATGAACGGCAGCGAATGGACGCGGTTTTCTTCGATCCCATATGACTCGATCATCTGCCGGCGCCCCAGCTCAGAATCGACCAGAATTCCTTCGGACCACCGGCAGTTATACCTGTTCATGCGGTCCTTGCAGAAGTAGTTCCATCCCGAAGCGGACTCAGGAAAGCGCTTCTCATATCGAAACATCAAGTCGTGAACGGCGACCAGAGCCGGTACGGAAAACTGATAGCTGCGCAAATCATAGGAGGGGAATATCCAGAGATCACAACTTTCCCGTATCAATGACTTGGCCATGGGATGGAAAGAAGAAGATAGCCTCCGCCAAACCCCCATCGGCAAGCCGAGCACCATCCATCCCAGCCCCAGAGCCCGCCCGAAAAAACCCCGTGGAACCGCAAATCCTCGAAGCCCGCGCTCCTCCAAGGCCGGCAACCAGCGCTCGGAAGTATAGGCTACGACGACCGAAAATCGATCGGTGGGCAGTGCCGTCAAAGCATCGAGCATGACCTGATTGTACTGGTAAGTTCCTCCGAAATGAGGTTCTGCTTCCAGAAAAAGACCGATTTTTTTCATAGCTTTCAGGCTGTTGAGGGATGAAGGTTGAGAGTTGAGAAAGGCTCGTCGTCGATTGCACTGCTTTTCTCAATACTCAACCCTCAACTCTCATCTGAATCTTTCTTGGCTACAAAGCAAACGCCCCAGGTATCGAACCCCGGCGGGAGCCCCGTCATCCATCCAGAGGCTTCAACAAGTGTCATTCCCGTCTTCTTCAAAAGGAGCTCGATTTCCGGGCGAAACAGGTAACGCATGCAGTGTTTCTCATGCAGCTCCTCGATTGCCCCACTCTTTTTCTTGCGAACGAAGACGTTGTAGTGAACATCGACCCGATTCTCGTTAGGGTACATGACCGGCTCGGCGATCCGGGTCACCGAGATGTCATCGTCTTCCAGGCGCTTGACCCTGACCTCAGGTCGTTCGGTCAGCACCGCAGGACCGTACCAGGAATCGAAAATAAAAAATCCATCCGGAGCAAGATGGTCGCGTACGGTGGCGAAGGCCGCCAGCAAATCGTCATCGGTCGTCTGATAATTCATGACATGGAAGAGACAAACGACCGTATCGAAAGCGCGGCTGAGACGGATAGACCTGATATCGCCTTGATGAAAACTGATTTGCTTTTGAGAGATGTGGGTTGAGTAATGGGACTTGGCGACGGCGAGCATTTCTTCCGACCGGTCGACCCCTGCCACCTCCAGTCCTTTCTCGGCCAGCAAAAGTGCGTGCCTGCCCGATCCGCAGCCGAGATCGAGAACGCTCTTCGTTTGTGGATGATGCCTCCGAATCAGCTCATAGACGTATGCCGCCTCTCCGTCATAGTCCTTATCTTTATAGAGAAGATCGTAATAGCGCGAATAAGCCCCAAAGACGGACATGAAAAACCCCGTTCCCTGTTTAAACATGAAAACTGAACCGCGGCATCCAGCTCTCAACTCTTAACAGCATTCATCAAACTCTTAACCGAATCGGCCACTTCCTCCATCTGCGTCTCCGACAGCGCCATCCCGCTCGGGAGATAGAATCCGCGCCGGGCAAGACGTTCCGCGACCGGATGCCTTTCCCCTTCGAACAACCCCATCTTCCGAAAAACCGGTTGTTCGTGCATCGGCCAGAAAAAAGGACGGGTTCCGATCCCCTTTTTGCTGAGACGACGCATCGCCTCGACGGCATCGAAGGGGACGTTTTCTTCTTTCAGAACCACCCCGAAAACCCAGTAGATGTTCTCAGCATAATCGGTTTGTACGGGCATCAGCTCCAGACCTTCGATGTCCGATAGTCTATCCCTGTATCGCTCCCCCATGCGTCTCTTCCGAGCGACGAAGAACTCGAGCCGCTCCAACTGTGCTAGTCCAAGCGCGGCCTGCAGGTTGGTCATTCGAAAGTTGTAGCCGAGCTCTTCGTGGACGAACCTTTTTTTCGCCAGAAAACAGAGGTTGCGAAGGGAGCGGCACCGGCCGGCAAGGGCCTCGTCGTCGGTGAGCACCATACCTCCCTCACCGGTCGTGATGTGCTTATTGGGATAGAAGCTGAAGACACTTAGATCCCCAAAACTGCCGCACGGCCGCCCCCGATATGTCTGCCCGTGCATCTCGGCGGCATCCTCGATGATTTTCAAGCCGTGCCGATCGGCCAATGCCAAGATCGGGTCGATGTCGACCGGCAATCCGTAGATGTGAACCACCATGATGGCCTTTGTCCGGCGGGTCAATCTGGACTCGATCCGCGACACGTCCATATTCCAGGTCAACGGGTCGCTGTCGATGAGCACCGGCACTCCTCCCTGCCGAACCACGGCCGCCGCGCAGGAGATAATCGTGAACGTCGGCATGACGACTTCATCTCCCGGCTGAAGTCCAAGGGCCGCCACCGCCATCTCAAGCGCGGCAGTCCCGTTGCAGACCGCAATCCCATGCTTCCGACCCACCGCCGCAGCCATTGTCGCCTCGAATCGCGCCACGAACGGACCCTCCGAAGAGATCCAGCCGGTATCGATACACTCGTTCAGGTATTTCTTTTCATTGCCATCAAGGAGCGGCTCGTTCACCGGAATCATTCTGGCACCTCGCCAGGTAACCTCACGAGCTTCTTGTTCACTGCTTCGATCCGCGTCTTGTCTTGGTCGCCGGCGTACGGTCCCTGCTTGACCTCGATCATCTCCACTTCTTCCAGGACTTCGAAGCCATGGCCGCCGGTGGCAAGGAGTATCGTATCGCTCCCTTCCAGAATTCGGCTCTGCAGATAATTTCTTTCCTCATCGTAGAAATCGACCCGCAGCTTTCCCTTTCGAATGAAAAGAACTTCCTGAGTGAAGTGAACTTCTCGCGGAACAAAGTTGTGCAAATGCGGCGCAATCTTTTTTCCTGCGGGGTGACGCATGTAGGCGAGTTGCTGAGAGAGGTCGTCCGGTGTGAAAAAATGAATGCCGGGCTCTCTGAAACGATGAGAGACGATAATGGCGAGGAGTCGGTCGGCGTGTAAAATCTTTTCGATCATTCGCTTTCACCTCAGGAGACCTAACTTACCACACTTTCGGATAAAAATCGCCCTCGTTAACATGATCCCGGTTTGGAAAAGCGGCCTGAAAAGAAAACACGAGCCGTGTGCCGCAAACCAGTAGGCCGCAAGGGAGGCGATCACCGCCCCCATCCCTCCGTAGATAGGAATAAGATAATAATTGAGCGCGATATTCAGGACACACCCAAGGGAAACGGTGACCAAATAGAGGCGAGTCCAGTTCATCACCGTCAGAAAGGAACTTCTGGCAATCTCGAGACTGACAAAGAGATTGGCCCAGATCAAAACGGCCAACAAAGGTCCGGCCTCGGCGTACGCTGCTCCGAACAGAGCCGGGACGAGCCACTGCGCAATCAGCATGACCGGAAAGGCAATTCCAAAAGAGGATAGAGCCATGAAGTTGTAAAGCTTTTGAAGTCTTTCGTGGAATAGTTCGTCACTCTGAGCCTTCGCCTCGACGATACTGGGAAAGACGGACCAATAGATGGCTGTCGGAATGAACAGCCACACCTCAGCCAGACGAACCGCCACCGAGTAAATACCGACTTCATCGTTCCCCACCATTTGACCGAGCATGACCTGATCGACCCGCAGATAAATGGCGATGACGACTCCCGAGAGCATCAACGGCCAACTGTCTTTGAAAAGGCGCAATGCCCTGTCGGAGCTTCCCTTCCATTCCCGTACATGCCCCACCTTGGATCTGTAGGCAAGTACCAGCCCCCCGGCACCGATAATGACTTCTGCCAGCGCTATCCACGCAAACGCGATAAGGGGTGCCGTTGAGAGAATGAAATAAATCTTAGCGCTTGAGCAGAGGAGGAACGCAATGTTCTTAGGAAAAACAGCATATTTGGCCTGGACTTGCGAATGGAACCAGAACTCGATGACGTTGAAAGCCTGAAAGATGGAACCAAGAGCGATGATGGCGACCAGCCAGTGACTCAGAGTGTCATCTGGACGCAGAAAGAACACGGAGGCGGTCGCAGCACCAAATGAAATCAAGCCGCCGGAGAGTTTCAGAAGAAATGCCGTACCGAGGACGGTGTTCCGGTGGGACGGGTCGCGAACGATGTCGCGAACGATGATGTCGTCGAGGCCAAGTGCCGCCAAAGCCGCAAAGAGTGATACGAAAGCCATGCAATAGCTGAGCAGACCGAACTGTTCAGGCCCAAGGTAGCGGGCGACCCAGATCCCGACCACCAGGCCAATCACCATTCGAAGAACGTGATCGCCGAACTGCCAACCCGTGTTGCTGACGACATTCTGAAGATAGGCTCTCCCCTCGATTTTGGAGCGTAAGAACGGCGGGAGATAGCGTATCCAGAGTGGGCTCATGATGGATGCAGGCAAACTACCTGAAAGGAGAAAATACGGGGAATTGGCAATATACAGCGGTAGCCCTTTAAAGGCCACTCGCGATCAGACCCAAGGTAAAAAAAGGCGGGGCACAAGGCCCCGCCCGATTTCAGTGCAATCTAGAGCAAGGTATTACGGTCTGCCGCCAATACCAGTCGTGCTGCCGCCAAGGTCCTCGATTGCGTCGAACAGCAACTGGCGGGTGAAATGGCTGTTGTGAGCCCAGGATCCGCCGTGGCCACCACCCGTATACCCGGGACGACCATCTTCGTACATGAGGGTCCTCCAGATAGCAGCAGCGTAGGCGATTTGACCGTTGGGCAGAGTATTGTTACGGTTCTTAATCCGCTCCTTGGTCATCTTAAAACGCTCAGAGGCATTGGTTTCATTCTGGAGATCCGTCAAGAATTCAATCAGGGCGGTGTTATTAAGGGTGGCCGTGCCCGTGCCCGTAGTGACGTGGTGCGTTGAGGTGGCCGGAACGGTCGCGATATCATAATTAAAAAGAACATTCGCGATGGTCTCGATCAGACGATCAGCTTGCAGGTCGACGCGAGCCTGCAAATTGGCAATAGAGAGATTGCCTGTTGAGTGGCAAACCATGCAGTTGGACGCAGTCCCCATAATATTGTCACCGGTATGAGCATCGTGACAGTCGATGCAGCCGGTATTCGTGATGCCGGGAACAGGAGTATGAACGAACCTACCCGCATATGTCTTGCCGTCATAGCCGTCGATCATGCCCGAGTCATCACCGAAGAGGATGGCGGCGGAAGGTGCATAATGCAGATAAATCACGTTGCCGTTTGTCGGTGTAGTGAGTGCTCGATTTAGCTCAT
>JBJHBN010000094.1:0-7466 GCA_050485505.1 Opitutales bacterium
GATCACACCCTACCGAAGGACTCTCGTCTCTTCGCTACACCCCAAGGCCCTGCGTTCGGCCTGAAGGCCAGGCTCCAACAACCTTTAGATCAAACTGTTGGAGCACATGCTTTAGGGCCTGAACTCTCGTCCCTCCCGCTAGGCGTTTTAATTATCAAAGCGCTGTTCAAGACGTTTGTGCATCTCCAGAAGTGCTTTTTCAGTTGTCTCCCAATCGATGCATTTATCGGTGATGGACTGACCGTATTTGAGCTGGTCCAAAGGCTGTGGGAAAGACTGATTGCCTGCTTCGAGATTGCTTTCGACCATGATACCGATAATCGGGCTCTGCGGATACTGGAGCTGCTCGCTGACCGCGAGCATGACGTCGACCTGGCGATTGTGGTCCTTTTCACTGTTGGCGTGACTGCAATCGATCATGATTGCTGGCGGTAAGCCGCGTTTGCGCATCGCTTCCGCAGCGGCATCGACCGAAGCCTTGTCGTAGTTCGGCCCCTCACTGCCTCCGCGCAACACGAGGTGGCAATTCGGATTGCCGTTGGTTGAAATGGCTGAAGCCAATCCCTGCTGGCTGATTCCGAGGAAAGTCTGTGGCTGACGAGCTGCCTCAATGGCGTTGAAGGCTACATCCACGTCACCGCTGGTGCCATTTTTGAAGCCCAGAGGCATGGACAAACCTGAAGCCATCTGGCGGTGCGTCTGCGACTCAGTAGTCCGGGCACCGATAGCCGACCAGGAAATCAGGTCAGCAATATACTGCGGCGTAATTGGATCCAGCAGCTCGGTCGCCGTCGGCAGTCCCACATCCAGCACATCCAGGAGAAAACGACGTGCCTGGCGCAATCCCTCGGGAATGTTGTAGGATTGGTCCAGAGAAGGATCCATGATCAGGCCCTTCCAGCCCACTGTAGTCCGGGGCTTCTCAAAATACACCCGCATCACGACCTGAATCCGGTCCTTAACCTTTTCGGCCAGAACCTTCAAACGCTTCGCATACTCCATGCCCGCCTTGGTATCGTGAATGGAGCAGGGTCCGATCACGCAAAGAATACGGCGGTCGGTGCCAAAAATAATCGGATGGATCTGCTCCCGTGTTTCAGCGACAAAGCGCGCAACCTCCGCAGAGGCAGGAATATCGCGGCAAAGGAATTCGGGTGCCGGTAGTACCGCACAATCCCGAATGTTGATATCTGATAGCTGGGCCATGTGTATGAAAAAACGACCTATGCTGCCGAATGCGCCGCACAGGGCAAGGATTTACTGAAGGCAGGAAAATGAGCGTCCGGATCAGCAGCATGAGAGCGGGTGCTGCTTCAGCTGCCTACGATATCAACAAAAGCATTTGATTTCAGCGTCGAAGGCTATCATCTATGGGAGCATGTCTTATTACGGCAACAGCTCATCGGGGTCCAGCCTACTGCCCCCGGTCATCCTCAACCTGATGATCGCCAACGTCATGCTCTTTCTGCTGCAGGCTTTGTTTGCACCGACCTCGGGAATCGGAGTGCTTGAGAAGCATTTCGCGCTCTGGCCAATGGGCATGCATGAATCCCTGATCGCAGAAGGCTACGGGTTCTTTCCCTGGCAGCTGCTGACTTATGGCTTTCTCCATGGGAATTTCATTCATATCTTCTGGAACCTTTTCGCCCTTTGGATGTTCGGTCGGGAAATCGAGCTGCAATGGGGTTCAAAGCGCTTTCTCACCTACTACCTCACCTGTGTGATCGGAGCGGGATTGATTCAGTTGGTTGTGGCTTCGCTCGCTGTCCAACAGGGCGGACGACCCTATCCGACCATTGGTGCTTCCGGAGGCACCTTCGGGGTTTTGCTGGCCTTTGGCATGATGTATCCCTACCGCCGAATTCTGCTACTCATCCCACCTATTCCGATTGAAGCGCGCTGGTTTGTGATTATCTACGGTGCAATCGAACTCTTCCTGGGAGTTAGCGGAATGCGCACTGGCATCGCCCACTTCGCCCACTTGGGTGGCATGTTGTTCGGCCTCCTGCTGATTCTCTACTGGCGCGGGAAATTGCCGGTCAAACCGAAGCACAAAGCCTACTGGTGAGCGCGATGGAAGCGTTGCACGCATTGATTCAACAGATCCGTATCGCCAACGGGCAAAGCGCTTTGACAACGATCACTGCGGACATGCGCTGGCGGGAAAACCTGGAGTTCGACAGCTTCGCCCTCGCCGAATTGGCGGTTTACACAGAGCGCGACTTTGGGGTTGATGCCTTTGCCGATGGTGTTCCAGCGACCGTCGGGGAATTGAGCGAGCGGATCCGCCAGCTACAGCAAGGATGAACCAGCGCATCTGCATCACCGGCGTATCCCGGGGTCTAGGTCTTCAACTGGCCAAAAATGCCCTGAAAGGTGGCGCGCAGGTGGTCGGAGTCAGCCGCAAACAATCACCTGACTGCCAGGCATTGCGCAGAGAATTTGGCGAACGATTTGAGCATATTGCAGTCGACCTGAGCGTTACCGCCGAACGAACGGCAGCTCTGAAACACCTGATGCCATTGAATCGCCCGACAGATGCTTTGATCCTGAACGCAGCACTGGCAGTCGATGGCCTCGCGACGGATTCGTCGGCGGACTCGATCCAACGGATGTTTGAAGTCAATGTTTTCGCCGGCATGGAGCTAGGACGCCAATTTATCCGCAACCGCCTCGCGAACGAGGGTGGCGGTCAAATAATCACCATTTCTTCGGTGGCCGCACATGAGGGTTTCACTGGACTGTCGGCCTATGCGGCCAGCAAGGCAGCGCTGGAGGCTTGGACACGGACCATCGCGCGTGAATGGAAGCGCAAGGGCATTCGGGCCAATGCCGTGGTGGCAGGCTTCATGGATACAGACATGACGGCCTCGCTCAGCGATGGCCAACGCGAACGAATTTTTCGGCGCTCCCCGTCGGGTGCGCCGGTCCCCTTGCAGGCCATTGCGGACAAAGTACGCTGGCTGTTGGATCAGGACAGGGACGGGCCAAGCGGACAATGTTATCGGATTGAATGAACCATGCTGAAGCGGCTCATGGATCTGCTATTGACGCTTTTGACGGCTCCGTTGTGGCTGCCATTGCTGGTGGCCGTCGCGGTTCTGGTAAAATGTAAGCTAGGTCGACCTATTTTCTTTCGCCAGCTGCGTCCCGGTTATCGTGAGCAACCCTTCCGTATCCTCAAATTCCGAACCATGCTGGACCTCAAGGATGCCAAAGGGGAGCCTTTGCCGGATGCCGAGCGATTGACCGGCTTTGGCCGTCGACTGCGCGCCAGCTCGCTGGACGAACTGCCGGAATTGCTCCAAGTGTTGTCGGGAAAAATGAGCCTCGTAGGACCACGCCCTTTGATGATGGAATACATTCCCCTCTATTCGGAGCGGCAACGCCGTCGTCATGAAGTGCGACCGGGCCTTACTGGCTGGGCCCAGATCCATGGACGCAATACACTCGACTGGGCCAAACGCCTGGAGATGGATGTCTGGTATGTCGAAAACCGGAGTCTGTGGCTCGACCTAAAGATCCTCACAAAGACGGCCGGATTGGTTTTGAGCCGGACAGGCATTACCGCCAAAGGCGAAGCGACGATTCAACCATTTAAAGGCGAGCGCTGATGCGGGATTACTCTGCATAAATGCAGGGGCTACTTTCTAAATGCGCGATACCAGCGCCGGATGCGTTTGCGTTCGCGCCAACCGAGAAAGGAAAGGATCATTGCACCGGCAAAATAGGTCGACGGTTCCGGAATTGGAACAACCTCGCCACTTGGTAGCAGGCGGGAAGCTTCCGGGTTGAAATTGATCCGGGCCAATTGTGCGTCGGAAAGTGTTGTGCCAAAGAATATCTGGTCGGCTCCACCACCCTGCAGGCTCCCGCTCCAATTGACAATCGTCAGATCGAAATCGTTGGTGCCGTCGGAGAAAATAAAGTCGTCAAAATTCAGGATACCGTCGCCACCACCAAAATCGATGATCGAGTTAGCCGTCAGTGTAAGGGTGCCGAGGGTCTCAGTGATGTCCCCACCGATCTTTAAAGAACCACCTCCAAGAGTCAGATTGGTGCCGGAGGACAGTTGCTCGGAAGATGCAAGGACCAGTTCTCCGCCGCTATTAACTGTTACCTGATTAGAGGCGATGGCCGTGACATTGCTGTCGCGGGCAAGAATCAGGGTTCCGGCATCAATAATCACTTCCCCTGTTTGAGTGCTGGCCTCTGAGCCGGACATGCGAACCGTACCACCCCCATCAATACGCATGATACCGCTGCCACTGACAGATGCAGAAATGTCCAAATCGACTGCAGCCGCACCGTTTTGGATCATAAAACGGTTCTCGTAAGCGTCCAGTTGGAGGCGTCCATCGATGGTGGAAGTCTCCACACTGGCAAAGGTATTGACCGAGTTCGCACCGGAGGTAACAGAGTTGTTGAGCGTCAGAATGCCTGTGCCAGTAGTCACCGCGCCGCCGCGAAGGTTCAAGGTGGCAAAACCATCATTGCGGTCGTTCAGGTCGAGTAGACCCTGCTCAAAAACGGAAACCGACTGGGAATGCAGGATCTGGCTGTCATTGAAATAGCGCACTGTGGCCGATTGCCCTTCACCGCCGATGATCAACTGGCCTTGGATCGCATCCACCCCAGCAGTCTGAGAAAGGTTCAAGGTTCCGGACTGGACCTGGGTGTCTCCCGAATAGGTATTGGCCACTCCGCCACTAAGTCACACTGCCTGTGCCATCGATAATCACTCCACCCGTTCCGTTGATCCGGTCGGTGAATACCAGATCTCCAGCACCACCCAAGCGCAATGTATAACCGCCTGTCAGCACCAGCTCGGTCAGAGTCAAGAGATCCTGATCCGAGCCGATGCGGGCATTGGCCTCCAGGTTGATCCCGCCAGCCCAGGTATTGTTTCCAGAAATATTGCGCAAAGCACCAGCCCCGGACGACCCTTCTCCACTTAAGTAAACCTGATTCCCAGAAACATTGATCCCGCCCTGCAACTGCAATTCACCACCGTCAAAGACCCGGTTTCCATAAGCTGAGGCGCCAAGTGCGTTGCTGTTCTGCAGATTGACTGCGCCTGACTCAATCAAGACTGGACCCTGGAATGTGTTGCTGCCGGTCAAGGTTAGAGTTCCCTGGCCGCGTCTGATCATGTCCGTGTAACCACCAGACAAGATGCCATTGATCGTTGTGTCGTAATCCCCGTCAAAGGTTAGCGCATGCCATTGGCGATTGATATCGCCATTAAAAATCATACTGCCGTCGCGGGCATTCCAAATCTGATCGGCATCGAGAAAAATGTTCACATTGACCGTCTGCGTGCGGTCCTCGGCTTCATTTAGGATACCACCTCCGCCAATCGTCAAGGTATCGTTGGTGCTGGAGTTGATGGTAAAGCTGGAATCACGGAAAACCAAACTGTTCGTGAAGTAGGCGTTGTCCATGTTGTTTTCCGTCTTCGAAGAACCTGCCATCACAATCGCCTGACGCACCTGAACCCCGGGTGCATTTCCGCCTTCCCAGTTGTTGCCGGTGCTCCAGTTATCATTGGAACCGCCGCCTCCAGGGCCTGTGCCTCCGCTCCAGACAAATGTCTGAATCGCCGTCAAAAAGTAAAAGTCGCCGTAGCCCGAAACATTCTGGGCCGAGCCAAGGATGTCAGCTCCGACACCCGCCCCGATGCCAGTAAAATAGATATTGTTAAGAAAGGCATCGGTCAGGTTATCCGCCGCGACACCTATCACGTTGGAGCCGTCGATGGTCCAATTACGGATTTGCAGCAAACCAGTCTGGCTGCCCCCTTCGGCGAAGAGAAACGACAGGCCGGAATCCTCTGCACCAAATTGCAGGGTAGCATCGCCAAAACCGAACTGATTGACGAGGACTGAATTCTGTCCCTGCAGGTCCAAGGTCGCATCACCAGTCAACATAAGGTTGCTGGAGCTGCTCAGCGCATCGTCGACCCCCAGAGCCAGAGTGCCCTGATTCACGGTAGTCGTTCCGGTGTAAGTATTCTGATTGGTCAGCGTCAACTGACCACTGCCCTGAAGGGTAAAATCGCCACTGCCAGTGATCACACCGGCGAAAGTATTGTCCGAACCATCGCCTACGGTGAGTGCGCCTGATCCCAAGTCAACGACTGCATTGGCGTTGCTGGAGTGCATCCGAGCGATCTGCTCCGTGTGGCCATTCAGGTCGAACACCGGATTCCCGCCAGAGGCAAGTGTGAGCCGGGTATCATTGGCCATCTGGTTGGACTGCAACAGTCGCAGGGTTGCATCGGAGGCTCCATCTCCGACAGTTACCGATCCTCCCAAAGCCTGCGCGCCATCACTCTTATCGAGCTGAAGCACTCCGGCGTTGATTTCGGTCTGTCCGGAAAAAGTGCTACTGGAACTGCCGGCCAAGGTCAGCATGCCATCATCAACGCGGATCAATCCGTCCCCAGAAATTCCGCCACCCCAAATATTGTTGCCGAAGGTATTAATGAAGCTACCCGCAAGGTCAAGGGATTCGGCACCCACCGATACATTGTTTTCAATTTCGAGAGTGGCTCCGCTGGCAACAGTGGTGCCACCGGCAGTTGAGCCCAAAGCGTTGCCGTGACGGATTGTTAGAGTGCCATTGTCGACTGAGGTCTCTCCGCTGAAATCACTGCTGCCAGATAGGATCCAGCGACCACTTCCGTCCATCACCAGATCTCCGCTACCGGAGATAGCGCCGGCAAAGCTGGCATCTTCGCTGGTCCCAATCGTCAGCGTTCCCGATCCCAGCAGAATGGAAGAATTGGTATTGTCGCTGACCACCGCATTGAGCCGCTCGCTGAAACCATTGAGGTCCAGAACCGGCGTCCCGTTTGCATTCAGTAAAACAGTGGTCGCGTCGTCAATCTGGTTGGATTCCAGCAAACGCAAGGTACTGCTACCAGTCCCCTGACCTACAGTTATGTCTCCGGCCAGAGCCTGAGCACCGTCAGTCATGCCGAGTTGCAGAGTGCCCTCGCCAACAACGGTCGACCCCGAGAAGGTATTACTTTGGTCACCCGACAAAGTCAGTGTTCCACCAGCGACCTCAATATTACCCTGACCGGTAATTGATCCACCCCAGATATTGCTGTCCTGCACGTTGCGAAGTGTGCCTTCAAGATCCAGAGCCTGCGCGCCAACCGTGATCCCCTGTTCCAACTCTATAGCAGCCCCACTTTCAACGGCTGCACCACCGGAGGTTGAACCTAAAGCCGTGCCGCTTTGCAGGACCACGGTGCCGTTCGCAATGGTAGTGAAACCCGTATAAGTATTGTCGCCGGCAAGAATCAGGGTATGCTCGCCCAGCTTGGTGAAACCGCTGTCCCCGGAAAGCTGGCCACTGATAGTGAGCGAGCCGGAGCCAATGTTGTCGATGACCGTTGATTGCTCGAGCGCGATGTTGAAATCAATGATCTGGTTTTCGGCAGACATCTGAATAAT
>JBJHBN010000095.1:0-6519 GCA_050485505.1 Opitutales bacterium
GATGCCGGCATCCTCGTCTTCTTCCACAATGGTCCAACTGCGGTTGATAACAGTCTTGAGCACGACTTGGCGGGCGTCTTCCAGGCTGAGGTCGGGGTAAAGCTCGACGCTGGCGACTTTGTCACCGGTAATCTCTATGGGCTTTTTGTCGTCCGAATCAGACGCAAGCAGGTTGCTGAGGCCGAGTGACAGCAGGATGAGAATCATTGAAGGCGTTTTGATGACAGCGTGCATATTTGATAGGGGTTGAATTAAGAATCAGGAGGATGAAAGGCTGCCTTGTTTACGTCAATCACTGGTTTTTGTGTAAGCTTTTCTTGAGCTTAGAGCTGTCCCTGCCAAGCTGAGGCTCGAATGCGTATCCTCTTGGTCAGTCTGAACCGTGTGGCCGATCCTTATCCGGTTTTTCCGCTGGGCATGGCCTATGTCGCCGACGCGTTGAGGGCAAGGGGCCATGAGGTGTTGTTACACGACTTGCTGTATCAGTCCGAAGAGGATCTTGAAACCAAGGCGGAAACTTTGAAGCCGGATATTGTGGCCCTTTCTTTACGAAATATTGATAATGTTCGTGCCGACCAGATGGTGAGTTATATCCGCGGTTTGCGGAACCTGGTGGGTCGGCTGCGGACCGCCTGCGCAGCGAGGATTGTGGTCGGAGGCGCCGGTTTTTCGGTTTTTCCCGATGAGGTTCTGGAGCATTTGACGGCGGATTACGGTTTGTGCGGTGAGGCGGAATCGAGTTTTCCTGCGCTGTTGGATTGTCTGACCACTGGAGAGGCGCTGGAGACTGTAGCCGGGCTCGTTTATTGGCAGGACGGACGCTTGCGGCGCTCACAGTGTGTTTTGGCTCCGCCCGCTCCGGATGTGACCTTTGCCCCAGATGCGGATTGGGTCGAGGCTTATCGGCAACGCGGGGCGGTCTTCAATGTCCAATCTCAGCGCGGTTGCCCTCTGCGCTGCTGTTACTGCACCTATCCATTGATCGAAGGCCGCAACCGCCGCTTGCGCAGCTATGAGCGGATCGTTCAGGAGCTGCGGGCGTGGAAGGCGCTCGGAGTCAATTACGTGTTTTTTGTGGATTCGGTATTGAACACCTCCAGCGGGCACTTGCGACGTCTGGCGGAGGTATTGATTGGGGCGAACACCGGCATGCAATGGGGCTGTTTCATGCGCCCTCAGGTGTTCAGGCCGGAGGACCTTAGCCAGCTGTACCAGGCCGGTTTACGGCATGTGGAGTTTGGTTCGGACAGTTTTTCCGATTCGGTGCTGAAGGCATACGGGAAATCTTTTGGCTTCGAAGAGATCCGGATTGCGAGTGAGCAGATGCGTGGGGCCGGGATTCATTTTTGTCATTTTCTGATCTTCGGGGGCCTGGGTGAGACCGAAGCCACTATGGAAGAGAGCTTTGAGCGGAGCCTAAAGCTCCCCAGCGATGTGTTCTTTGCCTTCCCCGGGATGCGGGTCTATCCGCGGACACCCCTCTGGCATCAACTCCGCAAGCGCGGCCTCAGCCTGCCGGAGAATCTGCTGGAACCTTATTTTTTTATTGAGCCTGAACTCTCTGTGGACGGCATTGTTGCGCGGATTGATACACAGATACCCGTGGATTCGAGGTGGATGCCTGCGGATCTGCCAGCCAGCACCCAGGCCTTTGTCGCTAAGTTGCGAGCCCGCAAGATAGAGGGCCCCTTGTGGGAGTATTTTGGACTCCTGAACCGTTTCGCGCAGAGTGCTCCCCGGTGAATATTGTTGGCAGGGGTCCTTTTTACCTATTCAGATCATTGCACAAACGAATTTTGACAGCATATGCCGATACTTCCCCCTGATGTCGCTGCCGAAAAATTGGATGGTTATCCACCTGAGATTTTAGAGGCATACCGAGCTTTTCATACTCAACGTGATCCGGCGGATCTGGACCGTGTGGTCTTTGGTCTGATTGGCTTTCTGATGCCTGAGCCAGCTGAGCAGCCTCTGGAAAAGATGGAGGATTCGACCCGTTTGCGGGAAGACCTACAGATCGATTCGATCACCATCGCCGAGGCCGTTTTCCTGATCGAAGAACTCTTTGATATCAGCATTCGCAATGAGGATCTGATGAAGATTGAAACGATCGGCGACCTTCGCGGCCACCTGCGGGACACAGTGACGCAGTAACTGCATGGCTGCTGAGGTTGCAATTACCGGGATCGGTTGGGTCACCAGCATTGGCTGCGACGGCGAGACGGTGCGCCAGAGCCTGCTGCAAGGGCGGAGTGGTATTCGCTGTGTCGACTGGTATCCGGATTGTCCGGTGAAAGTGGCCGGAACCATCCCTGAATTTGAGGTATCGAGTCCGAATTGGATCAAGTGGAAGTTTCCCTCCAGCTACAAGATTCGCCGCGACGCCTTGAGGTCTCTGGCCCCGCACGGTGTCTACGCGATTTGTTCGGTGTTGCAGGCCTTGCGGGATGCAAATCTGGAGGAAGAGGCATTGTCCACGCCCGACACAGGACTTTTTTGCGCCTCGGCGGGCTCGCCCTTCATGATGCATCATTACCTGAAGGAAATGGACCGCACGGGCGGCAAAAGGGGGCAGCCAATGGGCATTGTCAGTTCGATCTGCGGGACGCTCAATTTCAATCTGGGGGCCTATTTCAAGATCAAGGGCGCGAACCTCGGAATGGTTTCGGCCTGTGCATCCTCAAGTCACGCATTGGGCTATGCGATGGAGGAAATCCGCAGCGGCCGTCAGCAGCGCATGGTCGTTGTTGGTGCGGAAGAAGTGAATCCGGAGGGTGTGGTGCCCTTTGCCGCCATGCGCGCGCTCAGTTTGTCGGATTCAGCGGAAGCTTCCCGGCCCTTCGACCAGGGCCGTGACGGATTTGTCGGCAGTGGCGGCGCGGTTTGCCTGATCGTGGAGTCTGTGGATGTTGCGCAGCAGCGCGGAGCGGAGATCAAAGCCTTGCTGAGTGGATGGGGACAGGCCTCGGATGGGCATAATGTGGCGATTTCGCATGAGCAGGGCGACGGCCTTGCCCGGGCTATGGAGAATGCCCTGAAAGATGCCCGGATCGAGGTCGGGCAGGTCGGCTATATCAACGCCCATGCCACCTCCACCCCAGTTGGAGACCGTTCGGAAGCAATTGCCATCGGCAGGGTGTTTGCGGGCAATCCAAGGGTTCCGGTCAGCAGTACCAAAGCCTTGACCGGTCACACATTATCGATGTCCGGTGCGTTGGAAGCCGGGATCTGCTGTACGGCTTTACGTGAAGGGCTTGCATTCCCACAGGCACATTTGCAGTCTGTGGATTCTACTTGTGAACATTTGAATTTGCCGAAGACGGCGTCTCCGCTCTCTGCTCCCTATGTGCTGTCCAACAGTAGCGGCTTTGGTGGCAGCAATGTGACGCTGATTCTGAGGCGACCGGAATGAAGGATAATTTGACAACAACAGCCGATGAGCTGGGCGCGGACTTGGCTGAGGAGATGGACGAAGTCCAAGACTCCGTTCCCGGTCGGCCGGCGGTCGACCTGCTGATGATGGTCAGCTTCGGTTTCGTGGTGGCTGCCGGAATCGCGGTTCTGGCTTGGGCTGACTTTGACCTCGATCGCCTGATTGCGACGACCCAAACCACCGATCCGCTGGTTTTTCTTGCCCTGATGGCTCTATTGCCGCTGGTGGGCTTTCCGATATCGGCCTTTTACCTTTATGCCGGAGCCGCATTTCCTTTTGTCACTGCTTGGGTTCTGTGTGTGGTGGCTCTGGCCCTGAACATGACCGGGGCCTATTTTGCCGGGGCTTATTTTCTCAAGGGACCGATTGAGCGTTGGATGCTTCGGCGCGGATGGCGGGTTCCGCAGTTGAAAGAAAAGGGTCATTTTCGTCTGGCCGTGCTGATAAGGGCCGTGCCCGGCGTGCCTTATCCTTTGCAGAATTACATCCTGTCGCTGTCCGGTTGTCCCTTTGTGCTCTACCTGCTGATTTCGCTGTTTGTGCAGTCGACAATCGCGGCCGGCGTCATAGCCGTTTCCACCATGCTGATCGATCCGGAGTGGAAGGAAATGGTGATTGTCGGTGCTATTGTGCTGGTTGTTGTTGCCTCCCGGCTGCTGCTCGTCAACGGCTTGCGCAAGAAAAAGCCACGCGAAGAATAGGGCCAGTCGGTCCCGACCCAATGTTACGTTACCTGAATATTGGCAAAAGGAATTTTGGGCGCTGGCCCCTGGCGGCATTCAATCGACCCAATTGGGAGTTTTATGCGGTATTGGAGGGACCGTGTGGGGTTGTCCTGCCCGGTGGCCGCAAGCAAGCGCTCAAACGCCATAATCTCTGGGTTTTCCCCCCTTTTCATACGCATGGCTGGTACGGGGATTCCAACGAACCCTGTGAAATAGTTGCCCTCCACTTCAATAAGGTTCCACATGTTCTGGAGCGTCTGCTGAGGGACAAGCAAGCCTGTCTCGAGTGTTCTCTGGACGAGCAGGCCTGCGCCCAGATCAAGCAAATGGCGATGGCTTTGGAACCCGACTACAATCGGCCCACTCAGTTAAGCCAGGTGCGTTCCGAAAGGGTTCTGCTGGACTTGACCTTGCTGATTCTGGAGGATGCCCCTGCCTCGGCCCTTCCCACCGTGGAGCAGAAAGCGGCCGAGAAGGTTGATACGGCGATCGCCTGGTTTAAGAGCCACCTGAGCGAAGGACCGAGCGTTGCGGAAGTGGCTGCGGCTGTTCATGTTTCGCCGACCCACCTGCGGCGTCTGTTTGCCCAAGTGAGGGATGAAAGCCCCCGTAGTCTGTTCAACCAGATCCGGCTTGAAACGGCTTCGCACCTGTTGGCGGAAACTTCTGAAAAACTGGATTTTATTGCCGCCCAATGCGGTTACTCAAGCGCCAGCAACCTGGCCCGCGACTTCAAGGCCTACCGGGGGCTGTCCCCCAGTCAGTGGCGTAAGCGCACCACGGATTACGCGCGCATTTTGGACGCCTTTCTCAAAGAAGCCGATTCGGGATAATAGCGCTAATAATTCATTATCGAAGTTCGTTTTTGAATATTTTCCTGTCGCGGGTGATAAGCAAAATACCTTGCTGGTCCAAGGGCTGCGTTGGTAACTTCTGGTTTCAACCCTAAGCTTCCATTTCCCCTTTACCCAGTTTCTTATGCCTCCCGCTGAATTGAATCAAAGGCCTTTGATGTGCGCCTGCTTCCAACGGATTATCCTGAATCGAGAGCCCGCGATCGCTGGCGCGAAATCCCGGAGTATTCCTGATGGAGACGTATAAAAGCCTGCTGCGTCTGGCAGCCCTGCTTGTTTCCGCTGGCTGTTTTCTGGTAGGCTTGCTCTACCTGTTCGCTTGGTTTGCCCAGCCCGACCTGATCACCGAACGTCCGCAAGTGGATCCGGAGGCCTTGGCTGCGGTTGAGGCCAGTCGGGACTTGTCATTCGATCCGGACAATCCACCGGTGCTGCACGTGGATGTGGATTATTCTGAAGGTGACGCGGCTGCCTGGTATCCCAAGGGCGAGTCCCCTTTTCTTGCCGAGCTGGTTGAAGAGGGTCGCCTGCCTCCGGTTGCTGAGCGGGTGGGGCCAAATCCGGTTGTGATGACTGGCCGCGATGGCATTGGCAATTATGGCGGCACTTGGTACCGCGTCGCGCCTTCACAGGGAGATTTGTGGATTGTGACCTGGCGCCTGTCGGGTGCGCGGCTGACTCGCTGGTCGCCCATGGGGTATCCTCTCAAGCCGCACCTGGCGAAAAAGTGGGAAGTGTCCGATGACCTCAGGGAATACACGGTGCACCTGCGTCCGGGAGTGCGCTGGTCGGACGGGCACCCGTTCACCGCACACGACATCATGTATTGGTGGGAGGACGTGGTGCAGCATTTCGAATTTCGGCCGGAGCAGATGTTGATTCGGGGTCGCCTGGGCGACATCGAGATGATTGACGACTACACCGTCAAATTTACTTTTCCTTACCCCCATGGTGTTTTCCCGGAACAGATGGCCAAGTGGGATTTCTGGGCGCCGAGGCATTACCGTCGCCAGTTTCACCCGGAATTTGGCGACCCTGAAAAAATCGCCGCAATGATGCGCGTCCAGGGGGTGCCGTCGGCGCGAACCGCATACTTTCGTCTCGATAATAATCAGAATCCCGAATACCCCCAGCTTGGGCCTTGGGTGGCGCGCAGTCATCAGCCAAATCCTCCTTTTGAGTTTGTTCGCAACCCCTATTACTGGGTTGTTGACGAGGAAGGCAATCAGCTCCCTTACGTTGACCGGCTGCTGATCGACATTCGCTCGGAAGGCATGCTATCGGTCACGGCTGCCTCCGGTGAGTTGTCGATGCAGCTGCGCAATATCCGCTACGATGACTACACCCTCTACATGGGCGAGAGGGAGGCGAACAATTACGACGTCTACCACTGGCTCCAGGGCGGGCGTTCGACCTACACGGTTTTTCCCAACCTCAATCGCCGGATTGATCCGGCGCGACCGGAGACAAAGTGGAAAAATCAGTTTCTCAACGAAAAGC
Source organism: Opitutales bacterium (assembly GCA_050485505.1). Classification (GTDB taxonomy): domain Bacteria; phylum Verrucomicrobiota; class Verrucomicrobiia; order Opitutales; family Oceanipulchritudinaceae; genus JAFIGG01. The sequence continues at coordinate 6,513 of JBJHBN010000095.1, forward strand.
GTTTCCG
>JBJHBN010000095.1:6529-7423 GCA_050485505.1 Opitutales bacterium
AACGCTACGGACAGGCGATGTCGCTTGCCATCAACCGGGTGGAGATCATTACCGCAGAGTTTCATGGAGAGACCGAGGCAGCCCAACTCGACCCCGGGCCGGAGTCCCATTTCCATAATCCGAACCTCTTCAAAAGCTTCACTGAATTCGACCCGGGTCGCGCCAATCGGCTTCTCGATGAAATCGGGTTGGATCGACGCGATCGCGAGGGTTACCGGACCTTTCCGGATGGCACGCGGATGACCTTCTATCTGAATGTGACCGACTTTACCGGCACCGGCCCGGCCCCCTTTCTTATCGCCCACTGGGCTGAGGTCGGGGTTCGGGTCATTCTGCAGGAGCGGGCACGGAGTCTGTGGCAGGCGCAGCAGGTCGCCCTTGAGCACGATTTTTCTGTCTGGTCCGGGGACAGCGAGATCTTTCCGCTGGTGGAGCCACGTTATTTCGTGCCTGTTTTCGGCTACTCGCTGTTCGCCCCGGGATACGGCTTCTGGTACGGCTTTGGCGGCCTTTACGACAGTCCGGAGGCGGCTGCGCGACCGAATGCGATTGAACCTCCTCTGGACCACCCGCTTCGCCGCTCAATGCGGGTGCTTGAGGAAGCCCAGGCCGCGGCGACCGTCGAAGAACAAAGCGCGATCTTTAATGAAGTTCTGGATATTGCCGCGGAGAATGTCTGGACCATCAACATCAGCACGCCTCCGCCGCAGATTGTGATCGTCCAGAACGGTTTTCGCAACGTGCCCACCAATGCTGTCTCGGGGCATATTTTCAATACCCCGGCCAATGCTGGACTGGAAACCTACTTTTTTGACGAGCCCTCGGACTCACCCGGTGCGATAGCTGCCATGAAGCGCTCAATGGTCGAGGTTCGCCCCGATCCACGCATGACAC
>JBJHBN010000096.1:0-7415 GCA_050485505.1 Opitutales bacterium
GGATGCTGGAGCCCGGCCTTCAGGCCGAACGGCGGGGTATAGGTTACCGGTGTTTTGCCTTGGAGCCCGGCCTTCAGGCTAAAAGCCTGTTCTCCAACGGGACCCGAAGGATGCTGGAGCCCGGCCTTCAGGCCGAACGGCGGGGTATACTGTCCTGAAATTCGAAATGGCGAAGTCCGCCGCCTTACTCTGCTACTTCCAGAGCCTGCACCAATGCATCGGAAAAGGCCATGTAGCGCACTCCGTCGGCGAAGGACGTCAATTCGACCGGTTTGCCCTTGCGGATACTGTCGATGAAATCGGCTTCGACGCGCCAGCCGACTTTGTCTGCCTCGGGAATCTCCAGTTCGTGTTCTTCGCTGCTGCCAGCTTCGGCGATCCAGACCTTTTCCGCGGCAACGTCGCAGCGCAGGCTGGCCCGGTCCCCGTGAATACGGATCTCGTTGCGGCCGAGGCCGGATTCGACTCCGGAAAAATGATAAAAATACTGACACTGGGCCGCATCCTCGGCCCAGATTGAAACCGTGTCCGGCAGAGCGATCTCCACCGTCTCTCCTGGTCGGTCCCAGTGCTTGCGCTCGCGGGTGTGGATGCAGCCGCGAGCCTGCAATGCAGTGATTTCGGGGTTTAGCCAGCGCAGGATCACCTCATGGTAGATGCCGACGGTCAGTAGATTGCATCCACTCACCGCGGGATCCTGCCGCCAGGTCATGGGCGCATCGCTGCGCGCCAGCGCAGCGTGCGTGTGCGCGACGTGGACCTCCCGCAGGCGACCGGCCTTGCCCTCTGCGAGCCAGGCTTTGACCGCCCGGTCGACATTCAGGGTGAAAGGGGAGGGTACGACCTGAGAGACCAGATTCGGATGCTGTTCGGCGACTTCCAGCATGCCTTCGGCCTCTTCGAGGTTCATTGCCAGCCGCGCTTCAGTGAGCACATGTTTGCCCGCTTCCAGCGCAGCAATCGTTGCCTCCGCATGCAGGTAGGGCCAGGTGCCAATGCAGACCGCATCCACCTCCGGATTTTCAATCACATCCTGCCAGCGACCCGAGGCCTGCGGAATGCCAAAGGCCTCCGCTACTTTCTGTGCCGATTCCAGCGAACGGTTCGCCACCTGCACGACCTCAACGCCATCAATTTCCTGAAACCCAGGAATATGCCTCAAGCGGGTATTCGCCCCCGCACCGATGATCCCGATTCGCAGTATTTCCATGTGTCAAGTCTCACAGCCATCCGCCCATCAGTGCGAGCGAAAAACCTGATTTCCAGTCCGGCATTTTCTCTTACACACCGCGGAATCAGCCAACACGAAATCCACCCCGCACATTGTGGTGCGGGAGCTGTGCAAGGCGCGGATTTTATGCTCGCCTGCGTTTCAGGGGAGGCATTGTTATAGAGACTGAAAAAGGCATGCGACTGGACCGTTATATATTTTTCGAATGGCTGAAGGTTTTTCTGCTGTCGCTGTTGGCGATTGTTGGGATTCTGATGCTGGAAGCGATCCAGAATGAATTGCAGGACCTGCTGCGCTTTGGCGCTACCTGGCGGGAGGTGCTTCAGTATTATGCGATTCTGACACCCGGCTTTTTGCCCCTGGTGCTGCCGATCTCGCTGATGGTGTCGGTGCTGTTCGTGCTCGGACAATTTCATCGCCATCAGGAAGTTGTGGCCATGCGCGCCTGTGGCCTCAGCCTTTGGCGTATTACCCGGACTATTTGGCTCGCGGGTGCAGTGCTGGCCATTTCCCTGTTCGAGTTGAACGGGCGAATCACCCCCTGGTCGATCGAGCAGTCGCGGACCCTTTATGATAATTTACGGTTTGCCAGCGAGCTGACCGAAGTGGAAGAGGAAGATGTCGGGTTGATCTACAACCTGACCTTTATCAATCATTCCGATAACCGCATGTGGTTCATCAACCGCTTCAATGAATACAATTACCGTGCCTATGGCCTGACGGTCTCCGAGTTGGGGCCTACCGGAGTTGAGGAGCGCCGCGTTGTGGCGAACGAAGGCTACTATGAGCCGCACCGGGCGCACTGGGTCTTCCTGCGTGGGCGTACCTTTGATTTCGATCCGGCGACGGGTGACCCCATCCGCAGCCTCGGGTTCGACAGTCAAGTGTTGGAGGGTTATTACGAGGATCCCGAGTTGATGAAGTTCCTGGAGAAGAGGCCCAAGGACCTGTCCTTCAACGAATTAAGCCAGATTCTTTCGTCGCTCGATCCCGATCAGGATCCACGGGTTGCAGCCTATGCAGTGCAGTATTATGGCATGCTGATGAACCCGTTGAGTTGCCTTATTGTCGTCGGTCTGGCGATACCTTTCGCTGTCGCCGGAGTGCGCACGAATCCAATGGTGGGTGTTTCCAAGGCGATGGGCCTTTTCCTGGCGTATTACGTGCTCGCCCAAGTCAGTCACCTCATGGGCGGCGGCTTGCTAAGCCCCTTTGCCGCAGCTGCCATTCCAAACCTCATCGCGCTCGCAGCCGCACTGTGGTTTCACTACCGTGCCACCCGGCCGGCTTGATTGAATTCACTGTTGGTCGTGCATACCGCTGGATAGCGTCTGGGAATTGCCTAAAGTTCATTGTGACGGGCGGACGAAATTCTAAAGAGCGTAGCGGCAGGGGTCGACCCTATTCAATTCGCTGCTCTGGCCCCCTTCGGAGAGAAAGTTGAGGCGAAACAGCAGTTCCTTCAGCAGCTGCACTTTCAGGGGTTTGGTCAGGATTCCGTCCATGCCTGCTTCACGGCAGGTTTTTTCTGATACGGTCGAGGCCGTCACGGCTATGATGTTGGGTTGCTTCAGATCCTTGTCCGAGCGAATTCGCCGAGCGGCGTCCAAACCGTTCAGTATCGGCATGTCGATGTCCATGAGAACCAGTCCGTAGCGGCGGCGATTCAGGGCTTCCAGCGATTCCAGGCCGTTGTTGACCAAGTCACAGCTCAAGCCAACGTGTTTCAGCATGAGCATCATCATGCGCTGGTTCAGATGGTTGTCTTCAACCACCAGAATGCCTTCGCTTTCCGGATCCGCACTGCCGTGCCTGTTTTGGGATATCCAAAGCACGGTATTACCAAAAGAAGAAGTTACTTTCTGCGTCCAGGTATTCCCGGGTCGGCATGGGCAAGACTACCCGCCAAACCCGAGCATAGCGATCCCACGGGCCCTTGATTTCACAATCGATCAATGGCTTTACCTTTGAGGGGGCCGGCTCGCTGACCGACTGGCTAAGGCGGCTCTGAAACTGGCGATGACCTTGCGGCAGAGAATAATACACGACCCGGCGCTCCTGGTAGTTTTCGATTACGGAAAGGTCACCGATCTCAAAGCCAGGGTTTTCTTTGTAGAACCGATCAAGCACATGCCACGAACGGTCCATTTCTACATAGGCTTTCCAAATGGCATCCTTAAGTTTGCGGGCCGAAGCAAATCCATAAGTATAATAGCCTTGGGGTGACAGCTTCCAAATCAGTACTACCCGGTCCTTGGAGGCCGGATTGCGGATTTCGACGCCGTCAATGGGCAATTTGGACGCCGGCAGGGGCTTGGTGGGAAGATGGCCTTCCCACCAAGAGACCAGGCAGTAACGTTCTGCTGCCTCAGCCAGCGCCTTACGCCGGGCCTGAAACCGGAACAATCCGGGAAAGGCCGACATGCCGTTTGAGGAGGCATCCACGTCGAAGCCGTATTGAGCGGCTTTCGGGGTGCCACAAATCACATACATCGCCCAGCGTTCCAACGCCTCAGAGATCGCTATGTAGCGTGCCAGCATGGGTGAGCGGTGTGTGCCCGAGCCATCGGCATTGCTGTAGATTTGAAGTCGGGACTTTTTGAGCCCCAGGCTTCCATTCAAGTAGGCGTTGGCCTGGTAGAATGGACTGCCCAGTATGTCGACTCGCCCATACTCGATGCGTTCAATTGGTCCGGATTGAGAACCCAGAATATTGGCGTAGCGGAGAGGTGCGATGTTGAACATGGCTGGGAAAAGTTGGAAGCGGGAAAGGTTTTAGAGTTAAGAAAAATCAGCGACCCTGACCATTGCCGCAAGGCAGCGCACAGGAAATTGATTGGTCAATCTGAGTGATTTCATCGATGGAGGTGTCTAGAAAACCCGGGTCGATCCATTCGGCAGCGCGAACAAGACCACAGGTGACGAGGAGGCAGGCAGTGAGTTGAAGAATGTTTTTTAATTTCATAACTCCTGCAGTTTCCTCCCTGATAGACCCCGGAACAATCCTCCCAATCACCTTAAATTAGGTGTAAAATATTATTGACAAGAGATTTAAAGCGTTTTATCCGCCGAGCCTTCGTGGTGAACGTGCCTACGTAGGTGGGGCGGTCCCCGCTGCACACCGCGGTTCCGAGCCCGAGCCTTCGTGACGAGCGCGCCTACGGGTATTAACGAAAAGCTTGATGTTTGCTGTGAGCGAAGGAATTCTGACTGCGACATGTCGGTTCGCCCTCTCTGTTTTCTGTTTTGTTGCCTGCAAGGTCTGTTTGTGGGTGGTGGGCTGCTTGTTGCTGGGGGATGGACGGTGGACTACGGTTTGCCGCTGATGGAACGTTTTGATTCTGAATCGCTGGATCCGGACCGCTATATCTGGACGGCTTTTGAGGATGAGGATGGGGTGTTGTATTTTGGACAGGATCATTTACTGCGCTTTGACGGCAGTCACTGGTCTCGCCTCGGGCCCAGTGGTTTGGACGTTCTGAGAGGGGTGGATGTCGACTCATCCGGCCGTCTGTGGATTGCCGCCTTTAATGAAATTGGCTATTTCCCAGCCGGGGATTGGCAACAGGAGTCATTTGTTTCCCTGCGCTCCCATTTGCCCGAGGAATGGCGGGACTTCGGCGAAGCCTGGAGCCTTCACTCCCGTGGCAATGAAGTTTGGATGGCATCCGGGAGCCGTATTTACCGATGGGATGGCGATGCGTTTGAGGTTTGGCCCATCGCCGCGGATAGTCGGGTTATTTTCCACTTCGATGCGGAGGGCATCTATTACCACGTGGCTGGGGAGGGGATCTATCGCTTCGACGAGGGCCAATCGACGCTCTATGCCGACGACCCAGACCTCGCGCGTTTCAGTCAAGTTCTGTGGCAGTCCGTCGGGTCCGGGCGCTACCTCGGGGTTTCGCTCGATGGTTTTTTTGAGTGGTCTTCGAAGCGGGGGGAACTAATTCAGATCCATCGGTGTTCGGAGCTCTATCAAGCCGTCCCGGCAGCCGCCATTCGCCTGGACGACGGTCGGATCGTTGTCGCTACCTTGCAGTCGGGTCTGCTTTTCTACAGTTCGGACTACGAGCTGGAAATGCGTTTGGATTCAGCTAGTGGCGCTCCGTCGGACTTGGTCACAGGACTGACGCTCGACTCCGGGGGTGGGCTTTGGGCCTTTTTCTCCGGCGCCTTGCTGCGTCTGGATCTGGAACGGCCCGGCGGACAGTTTTCTGCGGACAGCCAGTTGCCGTCTGGAGTCCTTCGGGGAGTCGCTCGCATGGATGGCCGCTACCGCATCGCAACGGATCAGGGGCTTTTCGAACAGCGTGAGGCAATCAATGGGACCATCACTGATTTTGTCCGTCTCTCGGGAGAAGGGCTCCGCAGCGACTTCTATCCGGTGCCGGGCAGCGATGGCCGCGATATGCTGATTGTCGAATACGGGAGTATTCACTACTGGAGAGAAGGATCTATTAAAGGTACGCATCCTACGGATGGCTACATTCGTGCGCTAAGCCCTTCCCATCAGGCACCTGGACAGTTCTGGGTTTTGCTGGATCAAGCTTTCGCGCTGCTGGAGTGGCGGGATGACGATGGTTGGCGAAGTGTTCAACAAATGCAGGACTTGCCGACAGTTGCCGAATACATCCACGAAGATCGGCAGGGGCGGCTCTGGTTCAGTGCCCCGGGCAGCGCTCTGGTGATGGGGGATTGGACTGAGGATCGGGAACTGCAGCTACAAACCTTTCGCAGTCCGGCTGGTTTTAACCTTGAAGAACGCAACTGGCTTCTCGTTCCGTGGGGGAAGTCAGTGGCCTTGGTTTCAGCCACTGCACTCTGCGTGTATGAAGAGGGTAACTGGCACATTGAATCCCTGCCGGATGGTGGCCTGCCGGCGCCCCCATGGCTGGCGGTCGAATGGGCAGAGGATTCCCTGTTCATGGTATGCCGCAGTGGTGACGGCGAACAGGCCCAGTTGGTTCAGTTTCAACGGGATGCTTCCGGAGCGGCACGTATCCAACCCTTCCACCATCCAGGCTGGCAACCGCTGGGTAGCCCCCGGGGTATTCAGATTTCGGGAACCGCAGAGCAGGCAATGTTGCACCTCTGGGGTGGACGTGGTGTCCTCAATATGAGTCTCAGAATGTCCGCACACATCGAGCGTCCGCGAAAGCCGGTTCTGAAGGAATGGATAGTCGATGGTGAGCGTATCGACACGACTGCTGTTGCACGGCCCCGCATTGCTTTTGACTACGGCGAAATGCAGGTCGCTTTTGCATCTACAGGTTATCGCGCGGCACGGCCCTACCAGTACCAGCTGCGACTCGGCGGTGAGGATGCCCAATGGGGAGCTTTGTCATCGCAATCGAGACGTGAACTGGGCAGGCTTCTCGAGGGAGAATATTCTCTGGCGATTCGCGCGGTGGATGCCAATGGCCGAGCTTCGGACGCTCTGGTCTTGTCTTTTCAAATTCTACCGCCATGGTACCGCACGGTCTGGGCTTACGGCTCATACCTGTTTACGATAGGCATGGGGATTTGGATAATCGTTTATTACCGCGAACGCAACCTGCGCAAACGCAAACGCATGCTGGAGCAGCTTGTGGCTCAGCGGACCATTGAGCTGGAGAAGGCCAGCCGGATCAAGAGTGACTTCATCGCCAATATGAGTCATGAGATCCGCAACCCCTTGAATGGTGTGATTGGCCTGATAAGCCGACTGCGCCCGGGTGAGGCTGTTCCCGAGCGGCACCAGCAGGCTTTGCGAAGGGCCGCTCAATACCTCCAGACAACGGTTGAGGAGGTATTGGATTTTTCACGCATTGAATCCGGCCACATCGAACTGAACATCCAAGCCTTTGATCCCGAATCCATTCTGGAGGGTGTCATTGAAATTTATTCTGAGCGGGCGGTTTCAAAAAAACTCAAGCTGACCTTTTCCCCGCGTAATCCAGATGCATGGCAGGTCATCAGCGACCCTTCCAAGGTTCAGCAAATTGCTGGCAACCTGGTGGGCAACGCGGTTAAGTTCACCGACAAGGGCAGCGTTCACCTGGGGCTCTCGATCGATGTAGTCGAACCGGGCAAGGGTTTGCTCAAATTCTGGGTGCAGGACACTGGTCCGGGTATTCCAGAGGATGAACAGAAGAAGGTCTTTGGCAAGTATTACCAGATTCAAAGAGAGGGCGAAGATTCCCAC
>JBJHBN010000097.1:0-7396 GCA_050485505.1 Opitutales bacterium
CAGCTCCTGAACCAGGCCAAAGGATACAATATCGCGGCTGAATCCCGGATACTTGACTGATTTGAGTGCTTCTTTAATGGTATTTTCGTCCGCCATAAACTGCATTTTGTGGGGAAACTGCAGTCAAATGGTGCATTACGCAAACTTGATTTTTTTATCGCACCCGATTGATCGAACCGTTGTGATGCGGAGAAGTCTTTAGATTCAATGATGCACGCCACACGAACCGTTTTTCTTTCCCTGTTTTGCTCCATTTTTTGCTCCGTGTCCCTTATGGGACAGGGCGACAGTATCCGCCTGCCGGATGTGGTCGGGGCTACGCAGGGGTTGGTCCGCACAGTCCAGATCTCTGCCGATGATGCGGATATCCGCCGAACAGCGACCGCGCTGTTTCAGCTGCATGGAGGCATTGACACTTCGGCCTCGGGGCGGCCGGATTTCGAATTTCGTTACGATGCAACCGGCGAGCGTTCCGTGCGCCTAACGATTCGCAGTGGCGGACAGGACCTGCTTCAGCAGAATTTCGAGGCGTCCAACCGCCGCCAGGCCGTTGCGCGTGCTAGTGATTTTGCGGTTCGCAGAACTTTGGGAATCCCTGGATTCTTTAGCGGTCGTCTGGCTTTTGTCTCCGACCGCAGCGGGAATTCAGAGATTTACAGCAGCGATATCCTTTTTACGCAGGTGCGTCAGCTGACCTCCGATCAGCGCCAGTGCCTGCTGCCCAACTTGTCGCCGGATGGTCGCACTCTGCTTTACACCAGTTACCACCGCACCGGTTTTCCGGACATTTTCAAGGTCGATGTCGAGACCGGTCGGCGCACTGTTTTTGCAGCCTACCGTGGCACCAATACGGGTGCCACCTTCAGTCCTGATGGCCGCCGCGTGGCGATGATCCTGAGCGGCACCGGCAATTCCCAGCTCTATGTCTCCGATCCGGAGGGCCGCGATCTGCGTCGGCTTACCGAGACACCCAGCCTCGAAGCCGACCCATCCTGGTCGCCGGATGGCCGTCGCATTGTCTTTACCTCTGACTTGGCTGGCCGCCCACAGATATATACCATCGATGCCAACGGCAGCAACATGCGTCGCCTTCCCACGAACATCAGCCGCAATTGCTCTGAGCCCAGCTGGAACCAGGCAAATCCAGATCTGATCGCATTCACGGCCGCTGTCAGTGGGTCGTTCCAGATCGCCCTTTATTCTTTTGAAGCCGGTGAAAGCCGCTTCATTTCCCGCAGCCCTGGCGATGCCGTACACCCAATGTGGCTCAACGATGGCCGCCACCTTATTTACACCGAGCGAACCCGCGCCAACCGCCGACTGATGATTCTCGACACCGAGACCGGCCGGGCAGTGCCACTCAGCCCCAGCGATCTGCGCAACGTTGAACAGGCCCATTTTATATACTGACGCTTTCGGTTTTACCGCAAGTATTCGGCAGGCTTTATGGTTCGTGCATCGATCGGCTAAATGCTGTGAGATCGATGTATCTCAGTAGTTTAGATCTTTATACTATTGGCATAGGGCCTTCGAGTTCGCACACGGTTGGACCGATGCGGGCCGCAGGGAAGTTTCGTGCACGCCTGCTGGAACTTTGTGACGGTTTGGAGGGAATCAATATCCGGGTCGAGCTGTTCGGATCGCTGGCTTTGACGGGCAAAGGGCACGGCACAGACCGAGCTATCCTGGCAGGCCTGACAGGGGCGGAACCGGAGTCCGTGGACCCGGATTTTCTGGCAAAGTGTTCCGAACTGGACCTGCCTGAGGGGCTCAAGGTCGAACTGGTTTTCAATCGTCGTCAGTCACTGCCGGAGCATCCAAACGGCATGCGCTTCCAGGCACTGCGGGGGTCGGAGGAGCTCCTCAGCGGAGTATTCTTTTCGATTGGCGGTGGATTCATTCTCGAGCAGGGGGAGGAGAGTGGTCAGACGGATTATTCGCAAAAGGCAGAGGTTCCGTATCCATTCCACAGTGGAAACGATTTGGTTGAAGCCTGTAAGCGTTCTGGCCTGGCGGTTTCCGCGCTGGTAATGGCCAATGAGCATGCCTGGCATGCATCGGCACTGCTGGAGGATAAGCTGGACAAAATTTGGGCAGCGATGCAGGGCTGCGTGCACAGTGGTTGTGAGCGCGACGGTGTATTGCCTGGAGGGCTTAAAGTCCCTCGTCGCGCGCCGCGCTTGTATCGGCAATTGCAACAACTGCCAGTGCGGGATCATGCCGACGGACTGACCATTATGGACTGGGTCAACCTCTATGCCATCGCAGTCAACGAGGAAAACGCATCCGGTGGTAGGGTGGTGACGGCTCCAACCAATGGCGCAGCGGGCATCATTCCGGCGGTCATGCACTACGCTGATCGCTTTGTACGACCAAAGCCGGGCTGGCATAGGTCTTTTCTGCTCACAGCGGCAGCCATTGGCATGCTGTTCAAGGAGAATGCTTCAATTAGTGGGGCCGACGTCGGTTGCCAAGGTGAAGTCGGTGTTGCCTGTTCGATGGCCGCTGCAGCGCTGACCGAAATCCTCGGGGGCAATCCGGCCCAAGTTGAGAACGCTGCCGAGATTGGTATGGAGCACAACCTTGGATTGACCTGTGACCCGATCGGCGGCCTGGTGCAGATTCCCTGCATCGAGCGCAACGCAATGGGCGCGGTCAAGGCCATCAATGCCGCTCGTCTTGCTATCAGCGGCGATGGCGAGCACAAGGTGAGCCTTGACAGTGTCATTCGCACCATGCGTGCGACTGGCCGGGACATGCATAAAAAGTACAAGGAAACTTCCAGGGGTGGACTGGCAGTGAATGTGACTGAGTGTTGAGGTTACCGTCATCCCTGAAGAATTCCATTGAAAGGCTTCACAGAGGCCGCAAGATGTTGCGGATATGTCGGCAAAGGTATTCACAATTGCGAATCAAAAGGGCGGGGTCGGTAAGACGACTACGGCGATCAACCTGGCGGCTGCGATGGCGTCGAGCCGGGTAAAGACTTTGCTGATCGATCTGGATCCGCAGGCGAATGCGACCTCGGGTCTTGGTGTGGAAAAGACGGAGGGTGGTAGCTTGTATGGTCCTTTGAATGGAGAAGGCACGGCGGTTGACCAAATTGTTGCGACGCGGATCAAAAACCTCGACATCATTCCGGCCGAAGTGGACCTGGCGGCACTTGAAATCGAATTGAGCCGTAAGCCGGATTACCTGATTCAGCTGCGTAATGTCTTGAAACCGTTGCGTGAGGGGGATGAATACGCCGCCATCATTGTCGATTGCCCTCCAGCCCTTGGGCTGACTTCGATGAATGCGCTGGGGGCGGCCGATTTCCTGCTGATCGCTTTGCAGTGCGAATACCTGGCGCTGGAAGGTCTCGGGCAGATTCTTAAGGTCGTCGACCAGCTGCGCGATGCTGGGGTTAATCCGAACCTGGAGCTGGGAGGTATCCTGATGACGATGTTTGATGTGCGCACGAACCTCAGTCGCCAAGTGGTTGGAGAGGTCGAAAAGCATTTTCCGGACAAGGTTTTCAAGGCCTTGATTCCACGTTCGATTCGCCTGGGGGAGGCGCCGAGTTTTGGCCAGACTATTTTTGAATACGATCCGGTCAGTGCCGGAGCGGTTGCTTATCAACAGCTGGCCAAAGAAGTAATTAAGCGCTTCGATTTGAAGAAATAGGCGGCATGAGCGCGCACAGACAGGAAGGCTCGGCTTTCGGGGCGCTTGAGGCCCGGCTTGGACACCGTTTTGCGGACATCGGCCTGCTTGAACGGGCTTTGACGCACCCATCCTTCAGTCAGCAGTCAGAAGCGGCTCAGCAGAACAACCAGCGTCTGGAATTTCTGGGCGATGCGGTATTGGGAATGATTCTGGCGGAACAACTGTTCCATCAAATGCCAGCCAAACGTGAAGGGGTTTTAACGCGCTACCGGTCGATGCTGGTCAACGGCACACAGCTGGCGGTGCTGGCTCGGGAACTTGGCTTGACGCCTTTTCTGTTTTTGAGCGATGCCGAACGCCAGGCAGGCGGTAAGGAAGGGCGCGACTCGATTCTTGAGGATGCGTTGGAAGCTGTGGTGGGGGCGATTTATCTGGACAGTGATTTCATGCAAACCCGGGACTGCGTCCTTGGCTGGTACGGAAACCTCGAAGAACGCTTGTCGGACAGCCATAAAGACCACAATCCCAAGGGTCAGTTGCAGGAGCTCTTGCAGCCGCAGCACGGCAACGAATGCATCGACTATATTGTAGTCGATTCCAGTGGCCCGGACCACAGCAAGACCTTTGAAGTCGAGGTGCGGGTTACGGATCAGGTTTGGGGTCGCGGCAGTGGCTCCTCGAAAAAAGAAGCTGAAGAAATGGCCGCCCGCCAGGCCCTGGAACGCTGGCAGGTCCGCTTGCCGGAGGCATGAAGACGATTCAACTGCCGAATCGCTTCTACCGGGCGAGTTTTGACGGCCTTGAAGGCTATGCGGCAACGCTGGTTGCAAACCAGTATCTGGAAGACCATGCCAAGCCGGTAAGCCTGCTGCTGCTGGCTTCGCCAGCTGCCGTGGAGAGCTGGACCAATCGGCTGCGGCACCTGCGCTCACTGTTTTATTCGGCGGACGATTCACTGACAGTCCTTTCCCTGCCGGAAATTCCAAGCGAGGATCCGGATGAGCCGATGCCGACCAGGGCGCGTGAGGAGCTGGAATGCGATCGCCTGGCGGCTCTGACCGAATTGGCGAATTTTGCCGATAAAACCCCGGAGGGACGCCGTCTGCTGATTGTAACGACCGTCGGTGCGCTGTTTTCACCGCTACCAAAGCGCGAACATTTGCTGCAACGCGAGTTGCAGTTGAAGGTCGGTGGGCATTATAATTTCCGGGATATTCAGCGGATCCTTGCGGAGGATCTCGATTACGATGCCGAAGCGGTTTGTGAATACCCCGGGCAGTTTGCGGTGCGGGGGGGCTTGATCGATGTCTATCCCTTGAACGCAACCGAACCCGTGCGGCTGGACTTTTTTGGCGATGAGTTGGAATGCATTCGCCTCTTTGACCCCACCAGTCAGCGCAGTTCCGGGAATCTCGATGCGGTGGTCTTGGCAACGCGCCTGTCGGCAGTGGTGCAGACCCGCGAGGAGCACCTGCATGAATACTTTGGCAAACAGCAGAATTGGCTGCTGGTGGAACCGGATGCCGTGGTCGATGCCTATGCCGGGCATTTCACTACCTTTGAGCGCTTAGAGGACTCAAGGGTCTTTATGGGCGCGTTGATTGAGCAGAGGGCTCCTGCCAAGGATGAGTGGGTCAGCATCAGCGCCCTGCCGCCGCAGACCCCCTTCTTGGGCAAACCCAGGGCTGAACACCGCTTTGAGCTCGAATCGCTCGACGGCTACAGTGGGCTGGATGCCGAACAGGCGATTGGGCTTGGGCACGGCGACGCCAGTGAGCAGGCCCGCATCCAATTGATGCGCTGGGCTATGGGACGCCAGCAGCGCGGCGAACGGGTCGTTGCCTTGTTGCCGGTTGAAGCCGAGGCTGAGCGCTTTCGTGAAATCCTGACGGAGTGGGGGCTGAAAGATTTTGAACCCGAGCTGCGAATTGGTTCGGTGCCAGCAGGCTTTCGCTGGGCAGCACCAAAGAGTTTACCGACTTTCAAGCTGAAGCTGGACGGAGGGAAGCCGTCGCGGCGACTGGTCCTATTGACGGCGCGGGAATTGCTTGGGCGCAGCCTCGTGCGCGAGGCGGGCAAGCGCCGTCGGCGCAAGCTACCGCAGCGGGCGGCGGTCGACCAGCTACTGGATTTTTCAGAGCTGGCTGACGGCGATTATCTGGTCCACCTGTCGCACGGGATCTGTCAGTTCAGAGGTTTGACCCAGATGGAGATCCAGGGGCGGGTTGAGGATGTTATCTCAGTGGAGTTTCGCGACCGGGTAACCCTGCACGTGCCTCTGGCGGATGCTCATTTATTGACCCGCTATGTCGGCCTCAGCAAGGCATCGCCAAAGCTGGCGGCCCTGGGCAGCGGTGCTTGGGACAAGACCCGCGCGGCGGCGGAAAAGGCGACCCTGGATTATGCCGCCACTTTGCTGAAAACCCAAGCCGAGCGCACTCATGGTCCGGGCTATGCCTTTCAGCCGGACAGCGAATGGCAGCTGGCCTTCGAAAGCAGTTTTCCGTTTACTGAGACGCCGGATCAACTGCGCGCGATTGAAGAAGCCAAGGCGGATATGGAGTTGCCCCGTGCGATGGACCGCTTGCTGTGTGGAGACGTTGGCTTTGGCAAAACGGAAATCGCCATTCGGGCAGCCTTTAAAGCCGTCATGGACGGGCGGCAGGTTGTGGTCCTGTGCCCGACGACCATTCTCGCCCAGCAGCATCTTAACACCTTTCGTGAACGCATGGCGGCCTATCCGGTGACCACCGAAATGCTCAGTCGCTTTCGAAGTAGCGCTCAGCAGAAGGAGATTGCGCGCCAATTTGAGGCCGGGCGCATCGACATTCTGATCGGCACCCACAGAGTCTTGAGTTCCGACGTGAAACCGGCCCGCCTGGGCTTGGTTGTAATCGATGAGGAGCACCGATTCGGCGTGCGTCACAAGGAGCGGTTAAAACAGCTCAAGGGCGATGTTGACGTGTTGACTATGAGCGCAACCCCCATTCCGCGTACCCTCTACATGGCCCTGATGGGCGCGCGGGATTTAAGCGTGATTGAAACTCCACCAGCCGATCGATTGCCGATCGAGACGGTGGTGCGTGGCTATGAGCCGGAATTGGTCAAGCGTGCCATCCGGCGCGAACTGGACCGCGGTGGCCAGGTTTTTTACCTCCACAATCGGGTTCAGTCCATAGAGGGTGTGGCAAAAGATCTACAGCAATGGTTCCCGAAGACAAAGATCGGTGTCGGCCACGGGCAAATGACTGAGCACAGTCTGGAGAAGGTCATGACCCGGTTTGCGGCTGGAGAGCTGGAGGTTCTGGTGTGTACCACCATTATTGAAAACGGTCTGGATATCCCGAACTGCAACACTCTGATCATTGAAGGAGCCGACCGCTTCGGCTTGTCCCAGTTGTATCAACTGCGCGGGCGGGTGGGGCGTTTCAAGCGTCAGGCCTATGCCTACTTGTTGCTGCGCAGGCATGCGCGAATCCTGGATCAGGCGAGGGAACGCTTGAACGCGCTGCGTCAGCACAACCAATTGGGCGCTGGTTTTCGTATTGCCATGCGGGATCTGGAATTGCGGGGTGCCGGTAACCTGCTTGGTGCCCAACAGAGCGGCCACATCGCAGGGGTTGGGTTCGACCTCTATTGCCAGCTGTTGCGGCAAAGCATCCAGCGTCTGAAAGGGGATCCGGAAGCGGCGCGCATTCGCGCCAATGTTTCGATCGATTTCATTCTCGACCGTCCGGCACCGGAGAAC
>JBJHBN010000098.1:0-7387 GCA_050485505.1 Opitutales bacterium
GAGCAAGACCCGGAGTCGGACGAAGAGCGTGATGAAGATACTGACCGCGAAGAAGAAAGCTCTCCCGAGCCTGAAACCATGAGCGATGACGAAGCCGAACAGATACTTCAGACACTACGTGGCGATGAACGGCAACTACCCGTGTCGCCAGCTCGGCCGGAAGCTGATCGTCCGGTAGAAAGGGATTGGTGATTGTATGAACAAAGGAGTCTGTATGCGAATTCACTGGATTCTATGGATGGGCTTGCTTGCCTTGGCCGGCACCACCAGCCTGGATGCAAACGTGTCGGTGAGTGCTTCCGTTGAGCGCTCAAGCATGAGTGTCGGTGAAACCAACTACTACACTTTGACGATCCGTAATGCGTCGACCAGCCCCGATGTCGACCCGCCTCAGGCCGATGGACTGCAGTTTCGACCAAATCGACAAGTCCACACCTCCACTCAAATCATCAACAATCGACTGACATCGGAGATTCGGCTGTCCTGGCCTTTTCAAGCTTCCCGAACCGGGCGGTTCGAAGTTCCCGGACGAACGATAACCATCGATGGGGAATCCTATACAGTTAATTCGGTTTCCGTTCGGGTCAGCGAAATGCCAGAGGAAATGCGCAACCGTTTTTTTATGCGCTGGCAGCTCGAGCCTGGTCCATGGTTTGTTGGACAGAATATTGAAGCATCGCTCAAGCTCTATGTCAGGCCGGACATCAATGCCCGCCGTGCTGGTCAACTAAGCAGCTCGGTCGAGGGCATTGTGCAACCCAACCTTAATGTTGAGGGGCGGCAGTTCCGCGAAAATGTCGACAGCACCAATTATATTGTCATTGCCTGGGACACGCTCGTCACTCCGATTCGAGCAGGAGAAGTCAGCATCAATACTCAATTGCCGCTTGTATATGAAACGGGTCGTGTGCAGCGGGATTTCTGGGGTGCACGTCCCATCCAGGAAGAGGTTATTCTCTCGACTCCGGATGCCAACTGGGTGGTAAGAGAGTTGCCGCGGTCGAGCCGACCTGAGAGCTTCTCCGGTGCCATTGGGGATTTTGAGGTTCGCACCCGTTTGTCTTCAGAAGAGGTGCGTCAAGGAGATCCCATAACCCTAACCCTGCAACTGCATGGGAGGGGCAACCTCGACCGTATCGATGCGCCCGCCTTCCCCGAATCCAGCAACTGGCGAGTCTACCCTCCCCGGACTGAAGTCTCATTCAGCGAAGATTCGAAAGTTGAGGGACTTGTCGAAATCGAATACATACTTTCAGCCCGCGAATCCGGAGACATTGAAATACCCGAAATAGAATTCTCTTGGTTTAACCCTAAGGAACAGGAATACAAACGACATCAGGTTCCTGCGCAATTGGTGCGGGTATTGCCTGACGCTTCTACCGGCCAAGCGGCTGTCCGCCCAACTTCACCCGAAGCGCTTGAGGTCGACTCGGATCTGCGCCCTCTCGCAACGCGTATGGGCTCCAGAAGAAACCTTCAGCCCGTCTGGCATCAACCTGTATTCTGGACCAGCCAGGCTGGCTCAGCCATAGCTCTGGCCATTCTTGCCGGGGTATTGCAACGTCGCCGGCAGATCAGCGCCGATCCGCTCGCCCGGGCCCGCCGTGCGGCCCAGCAGCAATCCCGCAAACTCGCTGCAGGGGCAAAGCAAGCGTCCCAGGACGGAGATGCTCTCGCATTTTATACTCGTTCCTGTCTTGCCGTCGCCCACCAAATGGCTGGTTTGGATCCGGTCAACATTCGCGCGGAAAGTGTCAGCTCTGATCAGTTGGAACGAATTGGAGAATCGCAGGGACTTTCCGTCGAAACGATCGCAAGGCTGCAAAAGCTTTTCGACCGCAAGGATTCGGCCCAATTCGCAGGCTGGAAGCCACAGCCTGATGTGTTGGAAAGCGATCTTAAAGAACTTCAAGTCAGCCTTCGTGAAATTTCGGAAAGGAACGCATGAAACAATTGCTCTGCCTCTTCACCACCTTCATGGCAATTGCCACCGTTACCATTGCTGGTAACGAAAGTCGATTCATTGAGGGTACGATAGAACTCTCTGAAGGCAACTATGAGAATGCCGTTCAAATTTTTGAGTCCCTTACCGCCGAGCATCCAAGTTCGCAGGTTTACTATAATCTGGCTCTAGCCCAGCAGCAGCTGGAAGCTTGGGGGAGTGCCCGCCTCAATTATGAACGTGCACTGGTATTGGATCCTCGTAACCGTGAAGCCCAGCACAATCTGAACCATCTGCTGGGCAATCTTGGACTAGAGTCAGACAGTCCCGGACGCTTGGAGGTAATTGGCACCTACCTAAGCCTGAACAGCTGGATCTGGATCGCGGGCATCGCTTTTTGGGTGTGGGCCTTTCTCCGGATTCTCAATCACTACGACCGTTACCAGCATTGGTCCGCAACCTTATCCCGTCTGCTGGCGATTTTGGTTTTTGCCAGCGCCTGTACGTTCGCTTTTCTGCAGCGGCACAGTGTTGACGAGGCCATCATACTCGATAGCGCGGGTCAGTTACGCGTTGCTCCAACACGGGAGAGTCCCCTGCTCCGGGATCTCGTCGAGGCGGACAAGGTCCGCATTCTCGCCGAACACGGATCTTTTTATCGGATTCGCCTAAGTAATGGTGATGAAGGATTTGTTATCAACCAGACAGTCGCACCGATTATTCCGGCTTTGATATCCGAAAGTCGTCAATAATGTGGCCGTCCTCATTGATCACCTCGAAGTGCAGGTGAGGGCCTTCGATGGTAACAATAATCGCATGCCGCATGGGCTCGGCCCTGGCCAGATACCAGGTCTCACGCACTGGATGAGTTGGCCGCACCGCCACGCCCCAGGCACCATCACCGACATAGGTGATGCCTTCCCGATCAACGGAGCCGGCGCGAATCGGATGTGTGCGTTTGTAGACATGGTCATGGTTTTCAAATGCCACCTGGACCCCCGCCTCCTCAAACAACTGCAACCAATGCTCACGCACCTGAACACTTGTCCCGCCTTCAAAATTGCGGACTGATGGAAAGGCTGGAACGTGATACATTGGCATGATGTGAGTGAAGCGCCCTTTGCGTTCGGCTAGCGCCTCGGCAAGCCATTCGGTTTGCTTACCAGCAATCGGATTGCTGTGGTTGGTATCAAGAACCGGCATACTGAGGTAGTCGCCAAAGTCCAGAACGCCCCAGCCCGGCTGGCCAGGGAAGGCAAAGAGCTGGTAAAAATAGGGCGCAATCCGCATTCGCCATTCATCAGTCTGCTCGTAGTCTTCGTGACGAGTATAATAGCCTCCCTTTACCTCGTGATTACCAATGGTCCCCACGATAGGAATCAGACGGTTGTCTTCCGTGATTAAGGTGTTTGCAATGGCGTCGAACCACTCTTCCCAACGGTACAGGAGCTCGTGCAAACCATCCGCGTAAGCGAAGTCCCCACCCCAGGCAATGAAATCCAAATCATACTTCATCGCCTGGCGGTTAACCTGTTCCATCCAGCTTTGACGGTGCCGCGTGTCGCCGCCCGCCGCAAATCGAATGGGCCGGTCGTTCTCAGCAGGCATAGTCCGAAACGCATACTCCTCCTCATGTTTACCGAGACGGAAATAGTAGTGGGTATCGGGACTCAACCCGGTCAATTCGACCCGGTGCAGGAAGTACTCGTTCCAGTGTTGCATTTGGGTCAATTCGGCGGTCACACTGTCGAAGGTATCGGGACTGCCGTCCTCGCGGTAATGCAACTCCATCGGCGATGGTGCAACCGAGCCGGCCATCCAGGCAGGCACCTTGACGGCGGCCAATAACTCATCTCCGTAATAGGCCCGAACGACTCCCCATCGGCTTTGCGCTGGCGGTGCCGGCAATTCAAAATTGAGACCTGCGACGCCTCCCACGTCAGAGAGCGTGGCTGGCCCAAGGTGAACGGATCCTGCCATCAGCCGTAGCTCGGAACCAACGAGCTCATCCACGGCCGTGATGCTGAGCCAGGCCCTGCCTTCGCTGTAGTCAACCTCTGCCGTTGCCCGGTAAGCAGGGCTTGCTTCCTCGGCAAGACGAATAGGCATCAAGCTCTCAGGATTGCCATGCGCATTGCGGGCCGGGTGCCAGGCCAACCACTGCCAAGGTCCACCTGGATCGCGGTCATTTACATAGATCTGAAAACCCAGTTCCAAACCCTCCGAGGCCTCAAGTCCGAGGTCGCTAAGAGGAAAATGCACTGCAATCTGGTAGCCGTCATCCAACAGAGTCGACTTAAATTCGGTCTTCACTGGATCCAGATCGTCCCCTTGCCGAAAATCAAAAAGATTGGTCTGCGGCTCGGGCTGTTCCGGATCACGCCCCGGCGAGAGCACCCATTGGAAGCGGTGTGGCTCTCCTACGCCCGTGGACAGATGTAGTTCCACCGAATCCCTGCCCGGCAACGTTCGGGGCTCCTCACCCTCCCAGGGCACATCATCCCGCACCACTGTCCAGGCCCAAAGGCCTGTCTCATCCCAGGCAAGATAGAGTTGAGCGCTCAAATCCTCCGGGTCGGGCATGGGTGACTGATTACTGGTAAAGTGCTCCACTCGATAGGCGCCTTTGGGAGCACGTTCCAAGGACAAATCCTGCAGCTTCGGAATAGAAACCGGTTGAATGGCATAGCCTTCCTGGCCCTCCGCAAGCGGGAAAAGCTGGCCCGGCTCCATCCATTGAATAGTCATTGTGCTGCTCGGATCCTGCTGCCAGGTCAGCATTAGGTTTGTAGGCTGTGTGGAGGCCGTCAGTGAGCTGAGTGAAGGAAGGATGAATGCCACAGCCAACATTGAGACCATCCGCAGACGGGCATAATTAAGAGAGATGCGTTCCATGATACTCTGGATGCAATCAATTGACGCCATTCAAAGCAATCCTCCAGCTGCTTTACGGTATGGTTCGGATAGGATTCGAATGGTTGATAAAGCGACGAAATGGCCTTTTTGCTTTGACAGTATCTGTGTTCTGAGTTCTCAACCATTCAATCCTTTTCATTCCATTGTAATCTATGTCTCAAAACAGCAAAAAAATCGAGTGGTGCAAAGTCCGTCTAGGTGACGATTCCAACTGGTGGGTGGCCGAGGTTTCGGACCCAATTCACTGGGACGTGGACGGTTTGGGTATCATTGATCCCCGCCAGATGAGTTATATTCTGGAACAATGTGATGCATTGCGCGAATATGGACTGGACGCCGATATGGTCGATGAGGCCTTCTTCACTATGGCAATCGATGCGGAAGCAGAGGAAGAGCAAATCCGCCTGCTGCGCACCCAGGATTCACTGCTTGAGGACAACGCAACCTTCTTCGGCCTGCCGGATATCATCGACGAGGAAAAAGGTCCATTCGCGGACTTCCTCGACCACATAACCAAAGCCCGGGTGAAATTGTTGAACGACCTGATTGAGTTCGACCAAAACCTGACTGTTGATGAGCTTGAGGAAGAAATCCGCGAGCGCATGAATCAGGATTACATGGAGGGCAAGGCCGTTCACCCTTTCACCGAGATCAGCGCTATTCTCGACTATGTCCCCGACGGTTATGAGCTTGACGACGACGAGCGCGGCGACAGCGACGACGACGATATAGACGACATTCCCGACTTCGAGGAGGAAACTGAGACCATCGAAGAGGATGAGACCATGAAGTGGGACGATGACGAGGAAGCGACCGAAGACGAAGAGTCTGAAGACAATGGCGAGGAAGATGACGAGGACGACCGCCCTTAACGAGCCAGCGGCAAAGGGTCTGGCCCGACTCGCGTTCGGCTCAACAGGATCATAACAGTCGCGGTCATAAACATTATCAGCGAGTAAATCGCCGGTGCGATAGCCATCGTCGGATTCCCCAATAGAATCGGGCTGGCCGCGATGGTGATGGCCAGGGTTCCGTTCTGTAGTCCCGTTTCAAGCGTGATTGTATAACCTTGGCGAATATTCAGCAGGAAAAGGCGTGCGGACAAAAACCCGACCACCATGGTCGCCACGTTGAGCGCGAGCATGGCCCAGCCTACTTCACGGAAAAAGGCAGGTAGACTCTCCTTCTGGGACAAGATTGCCCCTAACAGAACTGTGATGAACAACACAATGGATGCGGCTTGAACCCAACCGAGGCACTTTTGCGTGACCTGCGGCCAACGGTAGCGAATCAACATACCGATAAAGGTCGGAACCAGTGTGATTAAAAGGATTTTAAAGACAGCATCCCAGACGGGCAAACGTGCTGCTTCGTCGACGGCCATAAAGTGAAACAATGCTAAGTTCACCACAATCGGAACAGTAATAACAGCCGCAACACTACTGACCGCAGTCAGCGATATCGATAAAGCAACATCCCCCCGGCACAGAAAAGAAATCATGTTGGACGTCGGACCGCCAGGACAGGCGGCCAATACCAAGATGCCGACAGCCAGCTCAGGACGCAGGGTGAAGGCGGATGCGACCGCAAAGCCTATTAAGGGCAGCAAAATCAACTGATTGACCAAACCCAGGCTTGCCGCCCGAGGATATTTCAAAACCCGGGAAAAGTCTCTAAGCGAAAGGGTCAAGCCCATCCCCATCATTATAAAGGCAAGCGCCAACGGCAGAAATAGTGCGGTCACGATATCCGTTTCCATGCGCGAACTATTAGCGCAACGCGTATTAAGGCAAACGCAAACTAATCCACTTATTACCCCGCATAATACATTGAATCATGCAATTCAGGACTTGTAATCAAGCGACATTCTTATCTTTTTATGGTTGATGTAGCACACAATATATAGTGTTATGAACCTCCCTTTTATACGATATCTTGTGATAACCCTCAAAATGTAAGCAATGAACCCTTCCGAACCCCCCACCCAAACACCACGCCGAGGCCTCAATATCCCTCGAGTTTTCTCCTCCCAGGACAAAAATCCCTACGAGGAAGTTGTCTGGGAAAAACGTTCTGCTGAAATTACTGATGACAAAGGAAAAGCCATCTTTAGGCAGGACAATATTGAAGTTCCCTCTTTTTTCTCCGACCTCGCAACCAAGATCCTGGCCTCTAAATATTTTTATGGCGACATAGAAAACGGCGACGATCCTGGTCGGGGTGGGCGCGAGCATTCCCTGAAACAGGTAATCGACCGCGTCGCAGGTGTGCTCGCTGAATGGGGTCTGGAAGATGGCTACTTCGCCGACGAACAGGAAGCCAGTCTCTTTCGCGACGAACTAAGCTGGTTATGCCTGAACCAATATGGAGCTTTTAATTCACCGGTGTGGTTCAATCTTGGGCTTCATCACAAATACGGTGTCGGAGATGGCCAAGCCACCAGCAATTTCTTCTGGGATCCAAAAGCCTCAGCAGTCGCGCGCACACCGAACCCCTACCAGTATCCGCAGTGTTTGGCCTGCTTTATCC
>JBJHBN010000099.1:0-7373 GCA_050485505.1 Opitutales bacterium
GTCCAGTATCTGCCCCGCTGTTTCAACGCCGGAATAACCACCCCCGACCACTACAATAGTCAACAACTGGCGGCGCTTGTCAGCATCCTGAATCAGGTTGGCCTCTTCGCAGCGTCCGATCACCGTTGCCCTCAGCTTCATTGCATCACCCACATTCTGCATCAACAGAGCATGCTCCGGCATACCAGGCACCCGGCTCAGGTCGATCTCCGCACCCGGAACCAACACCAGATGCCGATAATGCACAGTCTGATCCGCAGTAAAATCGCCGGCACTGATCTGAAAGCTGCGGGTCTGCGGATTGAGGGACTGCACTGATGCACGATACACATCCACCCCTTTACACAGTCGGCGGATTGGATTAACCACGTGACGGGGAGACAATTCAGCGCCGACCACCTCGGCAAGCATCGGCTGGAAGACCATGTAATTCTGGTCGGAAAACAAGGCGATCCGGATGTCTTCCCTTTTTCGCAAATGACGCCGCAGAGACTTTGCCGCATAGACACCTGCAAAGCCCCCTCCCACAATAGCTACATCGACTTCCATAATTATACCTGCCAGCGTTGGGCGGGACCGAGCGGAACGATCCGCGTCGGATTGATTTCATCATGTGTCCGGTAGTAGTGACGTTTGATATGATCGAAACTCACCGTATCCGCGATGCCCGGCACCCTGTAGAGGGCTTCCGTATGCGCCTGCAGTTTCGGATAATCGACAATGCGTCGCAGATTGCATTTGAAATGCCCGTGGTAGACCGCATCGAAACGGATCAAGGTGCAAAACAAACGCCAATCGGCTTCTACAATGCGATCGCCAAATAGATAGGGACCGGATTTTTCCAGCCGAGCTTCAATGGTATCCAGAGCCTCGAATAGCTTGCCAACCGCTTGCTCGTAGACCGATTGCTTCGTTGCGAAACCTGCCTCATACACGCCGTTATTGATGTTGTCGTAAATAAAGCCTGCCAGTGCCCGGTGCTCCGTTTCGATGTCTGCCGGAAAGAGGTCCGTCTCCGAAGCACGCAGATGGGCAAATTCAAATTGAAACATGCGACACAAATCGTCCTCCGAATTGTTAACGATGCAGCGCCGTTGCGAATCCCATAAAACCGGCACCGTCACCCGCCCTGAGAAACCCGGATCGCTGGCTTTGTAGGCCTCACTTAGGAACTTAAAACCGTTCAACCGGTCCGGCCCATGGCCCTCGCCTTCCCGCAGCGCCCAGCCACGCTCGTCGCGCTCAGGGTCCACGACCTCGACGGGAATCGCCAATTCGAGCCCACAAAGCTTGCGCACAATCAACGCCCGGTGCGCCCAAGGGCAGGCCAATGAAACATACAGGTGGTAGCGTCCAGGTTCAACCGGATGCTCCCCGCTGCCCTCTTTTCCAGCAGAAACCCAGTTGCGGAATGCATCCTCCTGGCGTTTAAAATCTCCATCCTCCGATTGTTCGTCGGGAAACTGACCTGAAGCAACCATGTTGGCAAATTAGCCGAAAAGCTCTATTTTCCAAGCACCGATTGGAAGTTAATATTGCGGAAGGGTTCGATAGAGCCATGGTGTACCTCATGCTACGCCTGATATGGTTCTGTATACTGGCAATCGCCTTCTGCGTAAAGGCACTGGCCTCCGGCGACTCCGTTCTGGTCGTCTACAACCTGAACAGTTCCGATTCACATGCAATTGCACACCACTATGCGGAGCAAAGAGGAATCCCTGAAGCCCATCTAATCGGACTCGATACTCCAGACAGTCTGACAATCGACCGTGAAAGCTATACCGAGCGCATCCACAACCCGCTGCTGCGCAGGATCGAGGAGCGAGGGCTGATCAAACTGTTGATACGCGAAGGCAAAGACGAACTTGGACGCCTGCGCCCCAACTTCCAAAGCAGCTCCATTCGCTACCTGGTCACCGTCTATGGCATTCCAGCACACATTTCGGAATCTTCTGAAATAGACGATGCGGAGATCCGTGCCGCCTGGTTCCGTGGTAGTGAACAAGCGAACCAGTTTATCAACGGCGGGCTCGCCCGCAACGAGGCTGCGGTCGACAGCGAGCTCAGTCTGCTGCTCCGCGCCAATGCACCGCTCACGGGTTTTATCCCCAATCCGCTCTTCGGCAGTGAAGATTATTCGGCACATCCAGACATACTGCGCGTCAGTCGCTTGGATGGACCCTCGCCCCGCCATGTCCGGCAGATGATCGACCGCGGCATCGAAGCTGAGCAGAAGGGCCTCCGTGGCAGGGCCTATGTGGACCTGGACCAGCGCGGCGGGGCCTATGCGCTGGGCAACGACTGGTTGCGTGAAGCCGCAACGATTTTCAAGCGTCTCGGCTACGACACCGTCATTGATGAAAACCGTGCAGTTTTTCAAACCGATGTGCGCTTCGACGCCCCAGCGCTCTACGCCGGTTGGTATGCTCACCATGTCAGCGGTGTATTTACGCTGCCCGGGTTCCGCTTCGCCCCCGGCGCAGTCGCAGTCCACATACACAGTTTCTCAGCCCAGAACCTGCGCCAGGACCGCCGCAACTGGAGCGGTCCTCTGATAGCCCGCGGTGCCTCCGCAACAGTCGGCAACACCGCTGAACCCTTTCTCGGCCTCAGCCACCACCTGCAGTTGTTTTTCGCAGCGCTTGCCAACGGTGCCCGCCTCGGCGATGCGGCATACGCCTCCTCACCTGCCCTCAGTTGGCAAGCCATCGTACTCGGTGACCCACTTTATCAGCCCTTCAAGGTCGAGCTGATCACTCAGCTGGCGCGGATCTACGAGGGCAGTTCCGACCCCTATGACAGCTATACAATCATACGGGCAATCAATACGGCTCAGGCCAATGATGAACCTGACCGTGCCCGTTCACTGGCCCGACGGGCCATGTTCAACATCCCAAGCCCGGCCATAGCCCTGAAAGCGGCTCAACTCCACATGGAAGCCGACGAGCCGAAACAGGCACTCAATGTGCTCGGGTTCACCCATTACATGGAGCGTTTCAACAGTATGGACTGGATGCTGATGGCCGAGATTGCAGCCAAACTCCACACCCTTCAGGAAACGAGGGCTGCACTTGAGCTGATGGAAAAGTTACTCAAAAGCTCAAACCTCCCCGCCGGTACCGAACGCCGGTTGCTGGACCAGGCCATTCCCTACGCCGATCAACTTGGCGAAGCCCAGCTTGCACTGCGCTATCGCGGACGGCTTCAGGAACTGCGCTGAAAAGCAATATTCAGCGCTGGGCAGCGTCGAGGCGCAACGATCGGCCACAACGATTCTCCAGCTCCCGGATAAATGACTCGCGGTCCTTGGGTGAGATCATGTGGCATTGCGCATCGTCCATGACGATGCGAATGCGCTTCACAGACAAAGCCGGCGCTACCCATAGGCCGCTGGCCAATTCTACATTGTGAATGCGATTAAGCGGAAGGCTGTAGGCAAAAAAGCCCCCGCGAATGCTCAGCTCCTGCTCATCCATGTCGTAATAGCAGGGGATCGACAGCAATGCGATCAAAGCACCAACCAGAGCACCAAAGCCCATTTGAAAATAGGCTGCCCCGGGAGCGCTATCCAGTTTCGAAGCTCCTAACGCGATCAACAACACAGGCGTGCCCACAAGGAAGGACAGGACCCAAACATCAACGGCCGATTTAAATCTGGTTTTCATGCGGTCTTCAGGTCCAATCACAAAAAAAGGCCCGACTGGCCTTAGGGAGGGAAAAATGGTGCTCAGGATGGGACTTGAACCCATACACCTTTCGGCACACGCCCCTCAAGCGTGCGTGTCTACCAATTCCACCACCTGAGCAACAATGAAGGACTGAAGAAAAGTAGCTGCGGGGATTGGATCAAGCTTTTTCTGAGAAGTTTTTCAGTTCGCCGGAATCGCTTTACTCAAGGGCTCTCCAATGTCAGCGTCCTTGCATGACTATTGACGAGCGTTTGGAAAAATTTCTGACCCGCGAACCTCAAATCGATCCCTCGGCCTACGTGGCCGAAAGTGCGGTCATTATGGGAGATGTCCGCCTTGCTGAAAACAGCTCGGTCTGGCCCCAGGCAGTGTTGCGGGGTGATATTGAAACTATTGAAATAGGCGAAGGCAGTAATATTCAGGACGGCTCCGTCGTGCACCTGGCCGATGACCTGGGAGTCAAAATCGGCAAATATGTCACAGTGGGACATCTGGCCATGATCCACGCCTGCACGATCGAGGACGAGTGCCTGATAGGCATGAAGGCGACCGTGTTGGATGGCGCAGTCATTGGCCGGCGCAGTATCGTCGGTGCCGGCGCGGTCATCACTCAGAATATGGTCGTGCCTCCCGGCTCTATGGTCCTTGGCATTCCAGCAAAGGTAGTCCGCAGCCTGAGTGAGGAAGAACAGGCCGGTCTGCGCAAATGGGCAGAAAAATACGTCACGGTTGCACAGCACCACCGCAAGCGCGGCGAATAGCTGTCGCCATGGATGCAACGCCACTACAATCCATTCTGCAACGAGCGATCCTTGATGAGGGTCCGCTGCGTTTTGACCGCTATGTCGAACAGGCGCTCTACCACCCTGAATTCGGCTATTACCGCCGTCCCGCCCAACGAGTGGGCCGCAGCGAGGACAGCGATTTCTACACGGCTTCCTCGATTGACCGTCTGTTTGGACCACTGCTGATCGAGGCTTGCCGCAGCCTGCTGCCCTGCCCTCCAGCCGACTGTAGCTTCATCGAAGTCGGAGCGGAGTCGAATCGAGGAGTGCTCGACGGCATTGAACACCCTTTTGCCGAGCTGCAAACCCTGGGCTACGGTGAAGCCTTCACAGGTTGCGAACGTCCCTGTGTCCTGTTTTCCAACGAGCTCTTCGACGCTCAGCCCTTTCGCCGATTCCACTTCCGGGATGGTAGCTGGCTGGAAGCTTTTGTGGACTGGGATGGCGACCAGCTAACCGAGCAATCCAAGCCTGTTGAATCCAGCGACGCACTGCCTTTCCCTGCCTACACGCCGGCAGAGCCCTACACGCTGGACTGGCCCCAGCGGGCGGCGGAACTCTGTGCGCAGCTGCTGCAGCAGGACTGGCAGGGACTCTGGATCTGCATGGACTACGGCCTCGACCGCGAGGTTCTGCTACATGAGCGCCCGCAGGGCACCGCACGCAGCTATTCGCGTCACCGTCAGAGCAATGCACTCCTTGAGCGGCCGGGCGAAGTCGATCTGACATGCCACATTTGTTGGAACACGCTGGAAGATCTGCTGGTCCAGAATGGATTCAAGCAGGTCGGGCGTCAGAGCCAGGAGGCCTTTTTCATGCATCACTCCACAACTTTGATCCAGCAGATCCTAACAACCAATCCGGGCCAGTTTTCTCAAGACCGGCAAAGCTTAAAAGAATTGCTTCACCCGAGCCACCTTGGCAGCCGTTTTCAGGCACTCAGCGGACTGCGCTTCAAGTTGCGATGAAAGATCCATTCAATACCAGCGGCAAGGCTGTCTACGAAATCCGCGGATTCCGGCGTTGCCTGATACGAATGGCTGTCCGGCTGCTGCAGCTCTACTTCGCCACGCTGCGCACCCGCCCGACGGAAAGCGCCACCGCCGCGATCCGTAACTGCCCACAACCAAAGATTTTCCTCGTCTGGCACAATCGCTCACTGATCGCACTCGAACTTTTCCGCCGCTACTTCGAACCCAAACGAATTGCCTGCCTCATCAGCCCCAGCAAAGCAGCCGCCTGGGAAGCGGCGGTCTTCGAAGAGCTCGGCTTTAAAGTCGTGCGCGGATCTTCCAGTCGGCGGGGCATTCAGGCCGCCCGGGAAATGGTGCGAACTTTACGTTCAGGCAATGATGTAGGCATCAGCCCTGACGGACCCTCCGGCCCACTGTTTTCCTTTCAGCGCGGCGCACTGGCCCTCGGCCAGCTGAGCGGGGCGCCGTATTTGGCCCTCAACGCCAACTGCAGCACCGCTCTCCGCCTTCCCTGCTGGGACCGCCACCTTATTCCCCTGCCCTTCAGCCGTCTCGAGGTCTGCGCCGAAGTCATCCCCACCGATACAATCGATTTCAGAAATGAAACCGTCGCTATGGATTCCCTGCGCAGTGTCTGCCTGCGCCAGCTACACAAATCGGAACGCGACCTCCAGCCGCTCTCCCCATTTGAGAATAGGCTTTAGCCTGGACTGTCGCCTTTCCTCTACACGCAAAGGCCCTGCGTTCGGCCTGAAGGCCGGGCTCCAACAATCTTCGAATCTCTCCGTTGGAGCACAGGCTTATTGCCTGAAAACCGCGCCCAAGATGTGGGGTATGGCTGAAACGAACTTGCCCTTCGCCGGGTTACACAGGAGTATTCACTAAACCCAATATGGCAGATCCAACGTTCAGTTCAGCTTCACAATCCGTTCGTATCCTGCGCATCTTTGCGGTCTTGGGCATCTGGTGGGCCACTTACCTGCTCTTGGCCAACCTGATCGACAGTTACCGGGATTTTGATCCGAGCTATCTGGGCTACTTTTTCGGTCTGGTGCTGCTGCGGCCTTTGCTATTGCTACTTTGGAGCAGCCTGCTGTGGATTCTGGCTCCACGCATTGGACGAATCCTTGACACCGGTGAGCCCGAGCGTTGAGCAGCAGTGGTACCGCTGGGCTCTGTTGGGCTTGGCTCTGTTTGTTTTAGCGAACACCGGCAGCCTCCGGGCGGACCCACACGATGACTTCATTCGCGTACATGCGGTGGAGTTGCAGCGCCTTTTTAGTCAGCTCAACACAGAACTGGATCCACAACTGGCCGAAGCGGTAACACTCTGGCAGGAGCACGAGAAAACCCCCGCCCTGCGATTACTCCACAGCGCTATCATTGGCAAAGAAACGGTTCAAAAGCTGATCGAGGCCCCCGACCTTCCCCCAGGAAGCCTTGAGCGCGCCCACGATGCCCTCCAGGACCGCTTTCACATTCAGGGTCAGGTGGCTGTTCAACCGCGGCTTGTAAACGGCGCTTTGGATTGGACACACCACGGGCCCACAAACGACAAGGAGTGGGCATGGATGCTCAATCGGCACTTGATTTTTGTTGAACTG
Source organism: Opitutales bacterium (assembly GCA_050485505.1). Lineage (GTDB taxonomy): Bacteria > Verrucomicrobiota > Verrucomicrobiia > Opitutales > Oceanipulchritudinaceae > JAFIGG01. The sequence continues at coordinate 7,053 of JBJHBN010000099.1, forward strand.
ATGGATGCTTGGGAAGCTACCGGTGAGGACCAATACCTCGACCGTCTGTTTGAACTTTGGAACGGCTGGCTGGACAGCCAACCCTACCCGGCCCGTCATACCTTTTCAGCCGCCTGGCGTCCATTGGAGGTGTCACGGCGCATTCTCGACAGCTGGCCACAGGTCTTCTTCCGGCTCCCCAACGACGATCCCCGCAGCCTGCAGCTACGCCTGCGAATCCTTGCATCCCTGCTTGATCATGGCGATGCCCTGAGCCGCTTTGCATCCTTCTGGGGTGGCAATCACCTCATCACCGAAAAGACCGCTCTGGTCAAACTGGCC
>JBJHBN010000100.1:0-7368 GCA_050485505.1 Opitutales bacterium
TCCCGTGCCAACCCGTGGTTCAGGCAAATCGACTTGACGTGACCAATATGCAGGTAGCCGTTGGGCTCTGGCGGGAACCGGGTGACAATGGTCGTGTGTCGACCTGATTCCAGGTCAGCGTCGATGATTTCACGGATAAAGTTTTTCGGTTTGCTAGCTTCGCTCATGTTGAGGATTGGGTGCCTTGAATAGTCTGTGCGGATACCATCAAAAGGATTTTTGTGAATGGCAACGGGAATAAAGCTGTGTTTTTGGGCCTCGTATAAGTGTCGAATGTCCAGGAATACCAGCAGTCATCTCTCAAATTTTATGAATTTGGTGAACATATCGCCAAATTGTCGGTCTTATTTATATAAGGACTGATTCCAAGTCTCAATAAAAGAGCGCGGAACCGTTCACTTGTTCTTTTAGCCGTTTAGCCAACGGGAATGTTCGATCAAGGAGTTCGTTTCGACGGAGCAATGGTTTCGTCTCAATCTTAAGAAAAATCTTTATTATGAACTACAGCCACACAGAAAATCCGCAAAAATCCGTATCCGTCAAGCGCACTCAGCAAGACAGGCAAGAGGAGGTGACGGATGTGCGTGAGTTGCCGTCCTCCGAAAAGAGCACCATCAAGATCTACCTTCAGGAGATTGGAAAGACTCCCCTTTTGAAACCTTCAGAGGAGGTTGAATTGGCGGCCCTGATCAAGCAGGGTGACGCTAAAGCGCGTGAGCGTATGATTAAGTCCAACCTCCGTCTGGTCGTTAAGATTGCCCATGATTATGATGGCTTCGGCCTGCCTCTGCTTGACTTGATCAGCGAGGGCAACATTGGCCTGATAAAAGCCGTTGAACGTTTTGACCCGGAAAAGGGTGGTAAGCTGTCAACCTATGCCGCTTGGTGGATCAAGCAGTCGATCAAGCGTGCTCTGGCGAATCAGAGCAAGACGATCCGTCTGCCTGTTCACTTGGTGGACAAGATTGCCAAGATGCGCCGGATGGCCGCTCAGTTGGAAGAAGAACTGGACCGTCCTGCAACTAACGAAGAGATTGCCTATGCCCTCGGCATGCCGATCAACAAGGTTGCCCACCTGAAGTCGGTTAGTGTTCGTCCGAGCAGCCTGGACGCTCCGGTTGGAGAAGACGACAGTGCGCAACTGGGCGACCTGATCGGCGACGAGAATTCAGTCAATCCTTTGGATGGTCTGCAGAGCAAGACGATGCTCGACGATCTCAACCGTATGATCGACACTCTTGATCCGCGGGAGGCTGAAATTATCCGTCTGCGGTTCGGTCTCAACGGCGACAAGCCTAAGACTTTGGAAGAAGTTGGTGAACTGTTCGACATTACCCGCGAACGGGTGCGTCAGTTGCAGAACATCGCTTTGACCCGGATGCGCAAAGCTCTGATTGCGGCCGAAAAACAGCGTTCCCAGGAAGAGATCGAAGAAGAGCGCCGTGAGCAGGAGCGCATGGAGGTTCTGCACGAGTTCTATTCGGAAACCGTAGAGAAGCAGTCGGCCGTTTCGGCCTAGGTCGCTTGTTTGGAAATTGCCTGAAACCTCGTAGCGGGTGCGCGACAGTGCCTCGAAGTAGGATCTGGCTGGATCGTCCTCGAAGGACTATCGTCTCCCCGCTACAAGCCAAGGCCCTGCATTCGGCCTGAAGGCCGGGCTCCAACATCCTTCGGATCAAAAGTTGGAGCACAGGCTTGTAGCCTGAACTGTCGCCTCTGCACTATGTGTTTTAATTGCTAACGTGCATTTCGAATATCTTATTTCGAGGCGCGGCCTAGAGATCACTCCACTAGGTTTCGGTCAGTCGGGCTTCAGTCGGAAAACAGTTCGACCTGAACAGTTGGCGCGTTGGCACTTTTCTCCAGCTGTTCGCGTGCGCACTTGAGGTAACTTTCCTCAATGTCGAAACCGGTGAAGCTTGGTACGGAGCTGTTCCAGGCGCCCAGAGCTGCGTGCCCGAGCCCGACAAAGGGATCGACGACATGGGTCCGCTCATGGACTCCGTGGATGCGGATGCATTGCTCGGCCAGCTGCACGGGAAAGGTTGCGGGGTGGGGGCGGTCTTTGTCTCTTTGGCGAATTGTTTTGTAAGGGATGAACCAATTGTTACCGCGGCAACGAAGGTCACCGCCCTCAGCATGCTTCCAGCGGCCGATGTTGGATTTGTCCTGATAAGGAACCCCAATAGCGCGACGGTTGAGAGGGACATTGCCCTCGTGACTGAAATGAAAGATGTATTCGTGGCAATCCGTGACGAAGCGCTTTGAATTGATCGGCTTGAAATGGCCTGTGCTCATCGGATCGCCCTTGGGCGTCTCGACGGTGATGGATTTAATCCAATGGAAAGTGTTCTGCAGGGTCCACAGCTCACCAATGGCAACCGCCAGTTGAAAGGGCATCAGCGGCTGTGAGGGAGCGCTGCCGAGGTTGAGAAAGAAGGAGCCGCTGGGTTTGATCACTCTTTTAAGCTCACTTACCCAGTCCATGGTCCACTCCAGGTAGGCATCCATTGGCAGCTTGTCTTTGTAGCTCTTGTAGGCAATGCCGAGGTTGTAGGGCGGAGAGGTGACAACGATGTCGACGGTCGCGTCAGGCATCGCTCGCAGTCCGTCGCAGCAATCTTGTCGAATCAGCTTGTAGGTATCCAGGGAAGGGGGCTGTGGCATGGCTTTGGTTTTCAGGAGATCACTCAAGAAGCAGCGCAATGGCCGATGCATAGCTGTCCGTGTGGGTGATTGAAAGGCGAACCGAGGTCGCGCCGAAATGTTCCAGCAGCGCCTGACCTTTGGCATCAAGTTTTATCAGCGGCTGTTCGCGTTCGCCTTTGATGACCTCAATGGATTTCCAGTCCAGGTGCTCCCCGATGCCGGTGGTAAAGGCTTTTGCCACGGCCTCCTTGGCTGCAAATCGGGCGGCGAGGTAGGGGGCTGGGTTCTTCATGCCCACGCAGTAGCTGCGTTCGCCTTCGGTGAAAACTTTTTTGAGAAAGAGCTCACCTTGGCGATCCAGCGCTTTTTGCAGGCGCGCGCATTCGACCAGGTCGATGCCCACGCTCAAGACTTTGCCAGCGGGTGGCAGGGATAGGCTCAAACCGTCCATCCCGGATTCATGCGTTGTTTCATTTCCCGCACCGCTTCACGAATGCCGGTGAAGAGTGCCCGGCTGACAATGGAATGGCCAATGTTCATCTCGTGAATATCGGGCAGCTCACGGACTTCGGCGATGTTGGTGTAATTGATGCCGTGGCCGACATTGACAATCAGGCCAAGCTTATGCGCCAGTAAGCTGCCCTGTTTCAGCTTTTCAAACTCCGCCGCCCGGGCCGCAGTCTCGAAGTAGGCGTTGGCGTAGGCCCCTGTGTGCAACTCGATGAAGTCGCTACCCAGTTCGTTGGCAGCCTCGATCTGTGCAGACTCCGGATCGATGAACAGGCTTACCTTTATCCCGGCATCGTGCATCTTCTGGATCGTAGTTCCGATACGGCCTTTCTGCCCCAGCACATCGAGTCCCCCTTCAGTGGTGACCTCTTCGCGTTTCTCTGGAACCAGGCAAACCGTCTGCGGCTTCACTTTGAGAGCAAACTCGGCCATGGCGTCGGTCGCTGCCATTTCCATATTCACTGGAACCTGCAGTGCGGCCATCAGGTCCAGCACATCGGCGCGCTTGATATGGCGCTCGTCTTCCCGGGGATGCACGGTGATTCCGTCGGCCCCTGCGCGTTCAGCCTCGATAGCAAAGGCGATCGGATCGGGCTCCACCATCTGGCCCCGGCGGCGCTCATAACCCTGGTAGCGGGCCTCCCTCACCGTTGCCGAGTGGTCTATGTTCACACCGAGAAGAATGGGCTGGCTGGATTGCATGAGACTCATGCTACGAATCCCTGCTTGTTTGGCAATTCAGCAATCGCTTTCACATTGCCAATTTAGCCTTCAGTCATCATCCATCGACGCATGTCAGTCGAAGTATCCTCGCAAACGATCGCAACTTTGAACAACGGTCAGGAATTGATTGCCTGGACCCTGAAAGCGGATTCCGGCCTCAAAGCCGTCATTCTCAATTACGGAGGTATTCTCCACGAACTGTGGGTGCCGGATGCCGAAGGCAAAGCGGTTGATGTGGTCCTGGGGATGAAGGATCCACGTTCCTATGTGGAGAAAAACGGAGCCTACTTCAACGCCTTGATCGGACGTTTTGCCAACCGTATTGCCAATGCGCGCTTTGAACTGGACGGCGTAACCTATCGGCTGACGGCCAATCAGGGACCGCATCAGTTGCACGGCGGTCCCGGTGGCTTGCACCAGAAATGGTGGCAGGTTGAGGCTGTGGAAAACGGAATCCTGTTGACCACCGAGCTGGCGGATGGAGAGGACGGCTATCCCGGAGCCATGAAGCTTGAAGTGCGCATGGAGCTGACCGAAACCAATGGTCTGCTCTACCATTACCGCGCCGAAACCGATAAGCCAACAGTCATCAATCTGACCAGCCACCCGTATTTCAATCTCAGCGGTGAATCCAGCGGCAAGATCGACGCCCATCGCTTTCGCATTGATGCGGACCGCTATCTGCCAACCGATGGCGACGGTATTCCCTCCGGCGAGCAGGCCCCGGTGTCGGGAACCCCATTCGATTTCAGGGAAATGCTGGCTGTAGGCCCGAACCTCGCAATTGAGGACATTCAGCTAAGCCAAGTCGGAGGCATCGACCACTGCCTCATCTTTCACGATGGCTTTTCTCCTGACCGGTCTGTCGCCCAGGTTGTGGATCCTGCTTCGGGACGGATCATGGACGTATTCACCACCGAGCCGGCAATTCAATTCTACACCGGCAATTTCCTTGAACCCGAAGGCCGTACCAAGAGCCCCTATGCCCAGCATACTGGATTCTGCCTTGAAACTCAGCACCTCCCCGACAGCCCCAACCACCCGCAATGGCCCTCAACCCGCCTGGATCCTGGGCAGGTCTTCGAGTCGAAAACCGAATACCGCTTTAGCTGCTAAACGGTAAGGGCGGCCTCGGCGAGGCCGCCGCGATCATCTACAAACTCCCTGCCTATCAGCGGAACTCCCGCCTGAGCGGGACTTCCCTACCTTCTTCGTCCAGGGTGGCTACTGACTGAACCCGAGCTGATCCAAAACAAAGGCCTGTTCAAACGCGACCTCCTGATAGGCCGCGTAGCGGCCGGTGGCTCCGCCGTGGCCGGCGTCGAGGTTGGTTTTGAGAAGGATCGGTGCGGCGCCAGTGTGGGCACGGCGTAGTTTGGCGACCCACTTCGCGGGTTCCCAGTATTGTACCCGTGAATCATTGAGTCCGGCGGTCACAAGCATTGCTGGATAGGCTTGTGGCTTGACGTTGTCGTAGGGTGAGTAGGACAGCATGCAGTCGAAGAACGTTTTGTTGCGCGGGTCTCCCCATTCCTCGTATTCGAAAGTGGTCAGCGGAATGCTCTCGTCGAGCATGGTTGAAACCACATCGACAAAGGGCACGCAGGCCAGCACCACCTTGAACAGTTTTGGCCGTTCGTTGACAACGCTGCCCACCAATAGGCCGCCGGCGCTGCCGCCTTCGGCGACCAGGCGCTCGCTGGATGTATAGTGCTGGTCGATCAGGTATTCGGCACAGCGAATGAAGTCGTCAAAACTGTTGCGCTTTTTTTGCAGTTTGCCGGATTGATACCATTCCTCACCCAGAAAGCCGCCACCGCGAACATGCGCCAGGGCAACGGCAAAACCGCGTTGCAGATAGCTCAAATGGGATCGGCTGAATCCGGGCGATACGGTTTCCCCATATGCCCCATAGCCATAGATCAAGGCTGGACCCTTGCCATCCTTGCGCCGGTCACGACGGTAGTAGATGGTTATCGGAATCTCCACACCGTCGGCAGCTGTGGCGTAGTGACGTTCGACATGATAATCCTGCGGATTGTGTCCACTGGGAACCAGAGAGCTTTTCAGGCAGCGGATCTGTCCACTGGTCAGGTCGTATTCGTAAGTTGAGGCAGGTCGGATAGGAGAAGCGTAGCCGAATTGAAAAGTCGGCGCATCGTATTCGGCATTATTGCCATCGCTGAGGGTGTAGACCGACTCAGGCATTTCCAATACCCGCTCACTACGATCAGCCCAACTCAGCACCCGGATCTGATCCTGTCCCCGAACACACTCAAAAGCAATCAGATGAGATTTAAGGTTCAGGATCTCCTTCAGCTGAACCCCGTCCCGACCTGGCAGAATTTCTTCGATCTGTGCTTTATAGTGCCTGACACCAACTGGGATGGAAAACAAACGAAAGTCCACAGCACTCTCATTGCTGCGAATTAGAAAGCGGCCGTCACGGTGCTCTGCGAAATAGCGGATTCCAGTTTTGCGTGGCAGGATGCATTGAAAGTCGCCTGGTGAATCCTGGTTTTCCTCAAGGTAATGCACCTCGCTCGTCTCTTTGCTGATACTGTAGGCAAACATGAAACGGCGGTCCTGTGAGCCGTAAATACCGACAAAAAAATGTGCGTCGGGTTCCTCGTAGACCACTTCGTCCTCATCCGGACTTGTGCCGAAACGGTGGCGCATAACCTTGTCTGCCCGGCGGGTATCGTTTTCGGTCGTGTAGTAAAAATAGCGTCCATCCGAGGACCATTCTCCATCGGCCGAAACCGGTGCAATGACCGTGTCCAGCTCAGCTCCTGTGTGCAGGTCACGGAATTTCAGCTCGTATTCCTCGTCACCGGATGAATCCACCGCATAGGCCAGCCAGCGCCCATCCGGACTGATCTCCAGGTATGCTAAATCAAAATAGTCGTGTCCGGCCGCAGCCTCATTGGCATCGAAATAGACCTCCTCAGGGCTCTCCATCGACCCCAGTCGGCGGCAGTAACAATGGTAGTTTTGTCCCTTGGAGATGCGCGAGGTATAGAAGTAATCGCCATCCTTGTAGGCACAGGATTCCCAGTCCTCCTCGATGCGCCCGATTAATTCTTTGTAGAGTTTTGCCTCCAGCCCCTTGGCCCCCGCCATTTTCAATTCGGTATAAGCGTTTTCCGCCTTCAGGTGCTCAATCACCTCCGGATCCTCGCGATTGCGAAGCCAGTGAAAAGGATCCCTGCGCACCACCCCGTGGTGACGGTGTTCGTGCGGTCGTTCAACTGCTGATGGAGGAGATTGGGACATATTGCCCAAGAGCAATGCCGATCATAGCCATCACCGCAACGTTTAGATTCGTCCGCTGGTTTTTAGATGCCGCGCTCGGGACGATCGCGGCTACGTAGGTGCGGCGGCCCCCGACGCACAACCGCGTAGTAAGGAAAGCGTTGGCTTGGCCCCCGCGCTCGGGACGATCGCGGCTAAGTAGGTGCGGCGGCCCCCGACGCACAACCGCGA
>JBJHBN010000101.1:0-7341 GCA_050485505.1 Opitutales bacterium
ACTGCCTTTGCTCACTGCTTACAACGAAACCTGCGCAACCATCGGCTACGCCATGTGGATGTGGCGCATGCTCACTCTCACCGGGGAAGCCAAGTTTGCCGACCTGTTCGAGCAGGCGATGTACAATGGTGTGCTTCCGGGCATCAGCCTCGACGGAACACACTATTTCTACGTCAACCCAATGCGCAAACACCATGCCTTCGACTGGCCGATGCGCTGGTCGCGTACCCGGGAGCCCAACATTCCTTATAGCTTCTGCTGCCCACCAAATGTTGTTCGCATGCTTTCTCAGGTGCAGAACTACGCCTACACACTGTCTCCGGACACTTTGTGGGTTCAGCTCTATGGAGCCAGCAAACTCGAAACCCAATGGAAGGAAGGTGGCCGCATCAAACTTCGCCAGGAAACCGACTACCCTTGGGATGGCGCCGTTAAGCTGAAGATTGACGAAGCCCCCGACCGGCCCATCACCATCAAGCTCCGTATCCCTGCCTGGGCCGATGCAGGCAGCAGCCGCGTCGCAATCAACGGCGTTCCCCAAGGTCCTGCGCTGAAGCCAGGCACCTACGCCGAAGTCACACGAGAATGGCAATCCGGCGACGTGGTTTCGTTTTCCATTCCTTTCGAGCCAACCTTGTGGGAATCCAACCCTTTGGTTGAAGAGTCATTCAACCAGGTCGTGGTACGCAACGGCCCGCTCGTTTACTGTCTGGAAAGCAACGACCTGCCTGCAAATGTGCGCATTGAGGACGTGGCCTTGTCCCTCGCCCACTCCCAAGGGACCTTCAAAGCACAACGCGAAACCATCGACAATGCCGATCTCGTTACGCTTACCATCCCCGGCCTGCAAATGCGCCGTCCGGATTGGCAGGCCGACGAACTCTATCGCCCGGTTCAAATCAAGGATCCCAGAAAAATCGACGTGAAACTAATTCCTTACTATGCCTGGGGCAACCGGGGCGACACAGACATGACCGTGTGGATACCCGCTCGCTGATTGATGGAAAGCCCCGAAACAAGCGTCACCCGACTGCGCTGCGAATACCTTTCGCGGCCTCTGGGAATCGACGAAACGAGCCCACGCCTAAGCTGGAACATTCAGTCCAGGCGTCGCGGTGCCCGCCAAACGGCCTATCGACTCCGCGTCGCCTCCAGCCTTGAAATGCTGGCTGGCGGGAAGCCCGACCTGTGGGACAGCGGTCGGGTCGACAGTCACCGAAGCCAGCAGATCCCCTACAAAGGCAAGCCACTGCAATCGCGCCAGTTCTGCTACTGGAATGTCGAGGTGTGGGACGAAACGGGGAGCTCCACAACCTCCTCCACCGAGCACTGGAGTATGGGTCTGCTAGCCGTCGAAGACTGGCAAGCTGAATGGATCGCCGCCAACCCGGAACTCTATGAGCGCGACCCTGAATCGACAAGTGGCGACACCGTTGAGCCCGCAAGTCCTGTTTGCTTCCGCAAGGTATTCCACGTACCATCCAATGTGCGGCGCGCCACACTCTATGCCAGTGCCCGCGGCCTGTATGAGTTCTCAATCTGTGGCAACCGGGTCGGCGACGATGTTTTTGCACCGGAGTGGACCGACTATCAGCAACGCATCCAATACCACAGCTACGACGTAACGGCGCTGATTCGCGAAGGACAGAACGTTATGACTGCACTGCTCGGGGATGGCTGGTGGAGCGGCTATGTCGGCTGGCAGGAAACCAGAGGCCGCTACGGGCTGCAAAACAGCTTGCTTGGCCAACTGGAGCTGGAACTGACCAACGGCAAGCGGGTGATAGTTGCAAGCGATGCTTCCTGGCACTGCAACACCGGTCCTCTGCTGTCAGCGGATTTTATGATGGGAGAAGTCTACGACGCCCGCCGTGAACACGAAGGGCTGGATGATCCCGCATTCGATGCCAGCGCCTGGCTTGCACCTATCCCGGTGGATACCCCCGCCGCTCCCTTGGTCGCACAGCGGAGCGAGCCAGTGCGTATCACGGAAACCCTTCCCGCGGTTTCCATCCAGCAGCGTGGCACCAACAAGTATCTGTTCGACCTCGGTCAGAACATCAGTGGCTGGGTCCGCATAGCACTGAGGGCCCCAGCTGGCACCCGCCTGACCATTCGCCACGGCGAACGCCTCGATGCCGACGGACAGCTCTACACCGAAAACCTGCGACGAGCCAAAGCAACGGATGTTTATACCTGTAAGGGTACAGGCCGAGAGGTCTGGCAGCCCCGCTTCAGCTTCCACGGTTTTCAGTACTTTGAAATCGACGGGCTGCCGGGACCGCCCTCCAGAGACACTGCCATCGGCTGTGTCGTGCATTCAGACCTCCCCCACAGCGGTTCCTTTGAATGTGCGCATCCTGGGGTGAACCGGCTCTGGCTGAACGGACTTTGGTCACAGCGCGACAACTTCCTCAGCGTGCCCACAGACTGCCCTCAGCGCGATGAACGCCTGGGCTGGACTGGCGATGCCGAAGTCTTCATGCGCACGGCTTCATACAATATGGACATCGCTGCATTCTTCTCCAAATGGATGGTGGATATTGTCGATGCCCAGACCCCGGACGGTATTTTTCCCGATACCGCTCCACGCCTGCGCGAAGACGATGGCAATTTTGTCGGACTCGATGGGCTCGGCGGAGGCGCGGGCTGGGCCGATGCCGGGGTCATCATTCCACACACCATGTGGCGCATTTATGGCGACGTGCGCATCGTTAAGAAAAACTGGAAAGCAATGGTTGCATGGCTCGATTATCTCGAACGAACAAATCCGCGCGGCATTCGTGAAAATGAATTGGGGAATAACTACGGCGACTGGCTCTGCATTCCTTCGGACACCAGTTTCCGCACACACTCACCGATGAAAAACCTGCTGGCCACCGCCTTCTGGGCCGACGACGCGGCCAAAATGGCGGAGATGGCAAGCAGCCTTGGTAAAGACGAGGAAGCATCCCGATTTCAGAAGGTGTTTAAGCGCGTGCGCGAGGCGTTCTGTGAGGAATTCCTCCTCGAAGACGGTCGCCTGGCGGTGGAAACTCAAACCGCTTACCTCCTTGCACTCGCAATGAAACTGCTTCCAGAATCCGTGCGACCGCGCGCCGCGGCGCACCTCGTCGAGAACATCCGCGAACTGGATTGGCACCTGAGCACCGGTTTCATCGGCATCCGCTTCCTCAATCCGATCCTCACCGAATATGGCTATCCGGATGTAGCCTACAAGCTCCTGCTTCAGGACGACTACCCTTCCTGGCTATATCCGGTGAAACACGGCGCCACCACCATCTGGGAGCGCTGGAACGGTTGGACCGCTGAAGAAGGGTTCTTCAATCCACACATGAATTCATTCAACCACTACTCGCTCGGCTCCATTGGCGAATGGTTGTTTCGCCACGTCGCGGGCATTGAGGCGGATCCTGAACATCCGGGATTCCAGCAGTTTCTGCTCAAGCCCTGGCCCGACAGCCGTCTTGGCTTCGCCAAGGCGAGCTACCTCAGCCACCACGGTGAAATACGCAGCGAATGGAAACTGAGCCATCGACAGTTTCACTGGAAGATCACCATCCCGGTCAATACCGAAGCCAGCGTCTACCTGCCTGCGGACGCTTCCGCGAATGCAGATCTGGATCAGCGCCCGGTCCCAACGGATACGCCAAGAGAGGGCGATTACCTGTTGTTCAAACTGAAATCCGGTAGCTACACCCTCGAGAGCACCTGGTCGAAATCTTGAGACTTATTCCCGAAACCATGGACCGCATTGTTGCCAGCTACCTTATTGAAACTCCCGGTGATCCGCGCACAGCCGCAGAATCCTTGGCTGGGGAGCAATCATCCGGGACCTTTGTCGAAGTTCCTGGCGAGGACAAGGCCCTACGCGATCGCTTCCGCGCACGGGTCGAACAGGTTCAGGAGCTTGAATCAGTCGATTACCCGTCCCTGCCGGGAAGTCGTCCAGCTGGAAAAAGCTACCACCGCGCCAAGGTATCAGTTTCCTGGTCCATGGAGAACTTTGGCACCAATTTGCCAACGCTGATATCCACCTTGCAGGGAAACCTCTATGAGTTGGCAGGATTCTCCGGCCTCAAACTCATGGACTTCGAGCTTCCGGAAACCTTTGTAGAGAAGTTTCGCGGGCCGGCCTTTGGCATCGCAGGAACACGTCGGCTCACAGGCGTCTATGAACGCCCTTTGATAGGAACCATCATCAAACCCAGCGTCGGCCTCACACCCTGGCAAACAGCCGATAGGGTCAAACTGCTTGCCGAGGCAAGAGTCGATTTCATCAAAGACGATGAACTCATGGCCAACCCGCCGCATTCGCCTTTCAATGAGCGCGTCGCAGCCGTCATGAAGGTGCTCCGGCGCCACGCGGACAAAACCGGGAAACAGGTCATGTATGCCTTCAATATAAGCGATGAGCTGGAAACGATGCAGCGGCACTACGAGACCATCATCCGCGAGGGTGGCTGCTGTGCCATGCTGAGCCTGAACAGTGTCGGCTTGACGGCGGTCAAACAGATCTGCGACAGGGGTGAACTCGTCGTACACGGTCACCGCAACGGCTGGGGCATGCTCAACCGTCACCCTCTACTTGGTATCGATTTTTGCGCTTATCAGAAGTTGTGGCGGCTTGCCGGTGTCGACCAAATCCATGTCAACGGTATCAGCAACAAGTTCTGGGAGCCCGATGACTCCGTTGTGCATTCCATCGAATCCTGCAGGACACCCTTTCTCAGCGGCTTTGAGGTTTTGCCTGTCGTTTCCTCCGGGCAATGGGGTGGCCAAGCTCCCGAAACCTGGCGACGCACCCGCACGGTCGACTTGCTCTACATGGCAGGTGGCGGAATCATGGCCCACCCCGACGGCCCCGGTGGCGGAGTGCGCGCCCTGCGTCAAGCCTGGGACGGCGCGATCAAGGGGAAATCCATACAGGAAATCGCCAACGAGTCCCCCGAATTCGCAAGGTCACTCGATAAGTTTGGCGAAAACGCCAAGACAGCCCCGGCCCAATGATTCTGGCATTTTACGCAGACGATTTTACTGGGTCCACCGATGCGCTGGACCAGCTGGCAGCCGCTGGCTGGCGCAGCCGATTGTTCATGGGGCTGCCCGACGCAAAGACCCTCGCCGATTGCGGCGACCTGGACGCCGTGGGGATTGCCGGCATTACCCGTTCACTCAATCCTGCGGAGATGGAAAACGAGTTGACCCAGGCCTTCTCAGCCCTGAACAAACTCTCACCGCAACACGTCCACTACAAAGTCTGCTCAACTTTCGACTCCTCCCCCACGCTGGGCAGCATCGGCAAAGCCGTCGAAGTAGGCAGGCAATGCTTTCCACACGACTGGACTCCTCTGCTTGTCGGCGCGCCCTCACTGGGGCGCTACTGCGTCTTCGGCAATCTGTTCGCTCGAATGGGCATTGGTGGAGGTGGAAGAATTCACCGACTTGATCGACACCCTTCGATGAGTCAGCATCCAAGCACCCCTGCCGACGAGAGCGACATACGTCTCCACCTGGCACGGCAAACCGATCTCCAGACCGGATTGGTGGATGTGCTCGATCTGGAAGAGCCGGTAGAGGAGATCCTCAAAAAGGTCATGCATTTGCGCCACAACAGCGCATCAATAGTCCTCTTTGATGCACTCAACGAAACGCATATCCTCCGCATTGGTGAAGTCCTGAAAGCGGCTGAGTCCACCAACAGACCACTTTTTTCCGTCGGTTCGTCCTCCATTGAGAAGGCTCTGGTTTCGGTCCATCTCCGTTCTCGTCCGGAAAGCAAAGCCATGCCCGAACCTAAAGGTCCCATCCTAGTACTCAGCGGCAGCCGATCCGGTGTGACCGAGGGCCAGATCCGCTACGCCCGGGACCACGGCTTTGTCGAGTATCCTCTCGACGTGGCATCACTTCTAAGCTCAGCCCCAACAACAGACCGAATGGTGGAAATAGACTCGCAGCAGATCCGCAAGCACTTGGTCGAGGGAAGGCATGTCATCCTGCACACCGCCGCTTTTGAACAGACGCTTCCGTGCGAAGGGGACTCGGCAAGTTTGCTCGGAACCGCCCTCGGAAGGATTGGCGAGAAACTGATGCAAGACTGCTCTGTAGGTCGCCTGATTCTGGCCGGTGGCGACACCTCCGGTCACGCTGCCCGCACTCTTGGCATTCACTCTGTCGAAAGGATTGCACCATTGTGGCCGGGAGCTCCGCTGTGCCTTGCGCAATCGAATCGCCCGCACATTGACGGCTGCGAAATCGTCCTCAAAGGCGGCCAGGTGGGCGACCAAGGATTCTTCCTACGCGCCGCAGGAATTCAACCCTCTCCACACACCTGACTTTTCCATGAAGACTCCTCAAACACTCGGCCTCGTTCACACTTCAGCCACCCTGGTGCCTGTTTTCCAGAAACTCTGTGCAGAGCATCTGCCCGGCATCAATGCTTTTCACCTTGCGGACGACAGCCTGATCCGCGATGTCATACGGCGCAACGAGCTGACCCCGCAGAACGCACGCCGCGTGGCCAACCACATTGCTTCAGCTGAGGACGCTGGTGCCGACATCATCATGGTTACCTGCTCCTCCATCGGAGCTGCCGTAGAGGCTTCAGTCCCTTTCACCGGAGTACCTGTCCTAAGGGTGGACCAGCCCATGGCGGACGCCGCCGTTAAAGAGGGATCCCGTATCGGCGTAATCGCTACCCTGCCGACAACTCTGGATCCGACCTCTGACTTGGTCCGCAGGCGCGCGGTCATCGCAGGCAAGGATATCCAGCTGGAGTGCAAACTCTGTGAGGGTGCCTTTGAGGCGCTGATGGCTGGAGACGGAGAACAACACGATGCAATCGTCGCGGCCGGACTGCGGGAATTGATCGACAAGGTCGATGTAGTCGTGCTCGCCCAGGCCTCAATGGCACGAGTGGTGGACAAGCTCTCTAGCGCCGAAAAGCGCGTGTCGATTCTGGCGAGTCCTCCCCTTGCCCTGCAACACCTTGCGACACTGTTTTCCGTAGGCAAAGCCCAGAAAGGATAGAGACTTGTGAGCCTGAAGATACGCCAGTTTTGTCTGATTATTGCCGGAATCTCCCTGCTCATTGCAGTTGCTGGATTTTTCATTGGTTCACCTGAGATTGCCCAACCAGCCGGCGTCATTGCCGCGGTTGCAACCGCTATCGGCCTCGGCGCCCTACCGACACTCCGCACTTATCAATACACCGGATGGATTATTGCAGCTGTCATCGCCGCAATGATTTATCCCGACGCCTTTCTATCCGTTGGCGATTTTGACATGCGCAGCCCCTGGCTCATCCTGCTCGTGGTTCAGTTGGTAATGTTTGGCATGGGA
>JBJHBN010000102.1:0-7167 GCA_050485505.1 Opitutales bacterium
GAACGGTTCCGGGCTCGCCGATTGAAGTGATAATTTCATACTGGGTTACTTTGTCAGCAGACACCCGGATCACGTATTCACCAGCGGCAAGCCCCTCTAGGATAAAGGCCACGGTACTGGAATTTTCTCCAGTGGTGCCATTGAATCGATATGCATCGGGGTCATTCGCCAGCCCTAGCTTGCGACCATCCGGGCCAAGCACCTTGTTGCCAAATTCGTCGAACAATTCGAAAGTGATTTCGGCATCGCTGTCGACGCGAAGCAGCGTAAGACGATCGCTGGCTCGGCCTGTGTCTTCGAGAGTGAAGCGGAAATAGTCAACATCCTGCACAGTATCAATGGTCAGGCCGAACACCTTCGAATAGGTCTCGATCTGGGCGAGGTAGAAAGCCTCATCCACAGAGTTATTGCCACCGTCGAGGTCGACCTGGTCAGGATTGATGCTTTCGGGCTCCTGATCCGGATCGAAAGGTTCATCACCACCTGCGGGGAAGATAGCAAGGCCCAATCCATCCAGAGGCGAAGCACTTGTCAGGCGGATCCAGGAATTTGATCCCGGCTCTTCGGCCAAGGTGAATGAATACCAATCGACGTCATCAGCGTTGTCGATGGTGAGATTCTGCAGGATCAGATTGCTGGTGATCAGCAGGCTGGAAAGTGCGACCTGATTGTTCATCAGGTGCAGCTGTGTCCGGGCTGCATTAGATTCCTCCAATTGAACAACAAGGGAAGCGCCGGCACCGCCAACTACTGTCACCAGACGCAAGCGACCATTGTAAAGCTCAGCCCGGATCTGGTTGCCGATCTCAACCGCATGGAGTGCGGCCTGAATGTCGTCGATCAGATCCTGGGCGGAAGTGTTGTTGGAGGTCGAGGCAGCCGTTACACGAACCGTGCGCAATTCACCACCATTGAGGCTGATGTCAAAAACAGCGTTCGAGCTGAGCACGCCGTCCTCAGGCAGCAGTCCGGAGACGAAGCTGGAAGTGAGCGCCTGTCCGCCTGTGAAACGGAAACCGATATTTTCAGCATAAGTTCCGCTGTTGAGGGCAAGGTTCTGAACAGCACCGCCAGGGACTGCACTCAGAACAACCCTGCTGGCCATTGAGCTGAAGGAAAGGAAGTCTGCCAAAGACTGGTCATCATTTACGCTGACCAGTTCGAGCGCGTGGTTCAGCTCAGTAATCAACTCGCTCAGGGTGGACGCACCGTTGGACACACTCACGTTGTAATTGGTACCGTTGAGGGAGATACTCAGATTACCCGAAGCCGAGAATGAAGTCACCGACTCCGTGGCACTGATCTGTGGCACAGTGTCCTGACCCACCATAACTGCCTGACCAACAAAGTCACCATTGGCATAACCGAGCTGACCGAGAGTGGCTGCGCTGCCAGGAGCAGTGTAAATCTCAAGGGCCACTACATCGCTACCAGGGGTTGGGCCAATTGCCAGTCTTCCTCCCAGCTGAATGGCAACCAGGCGTGAACCCAAGCCTGCGTTCGACAACGCCAGGTTCAAATCGTCCAGGAGATCATTGATGTCCTGATTGCTCTGCGTTCCATTGACGGTGATGCGAATACGCTCGGAGCCGTTCACGCGCAGGTCGAACTGTGGTGCTCCCCCGCCGCTGGCTGGCTGCAGGCGGAAGTTCAACGCATTTGGTGCGTTGCCAGCCACGAGCCAGGCTCGGCCGAGAGAGTAAGCGGTCTCCGGAGTGTCATTGCGACCGCCCTGTTCAGTCTTGTCCGGGAGAATCGAATTTCCGGACATGGTGTTCACCACATTGTCACCGGTGCCAACATCAGTCCAGACAGAGACCTGGACCGTGGGCCCGATGTTGATAATGTCATTACCTCCGAGCGCATCGATGATGATGGCAAGAAAATCGCCCTCTGGTGGCAGCGTCCCTGCAGGCAAGTCGGAGTAGATCGGGTTGCCTTGCGAATCGGTGGCGCTGAAGCTGAGGTTGACCTGGGCGTCAAAAGTGAAGTTGCCGTTGTTGTTCGTCAGGCGCGTGATGATGTGACGTCCACCCATCAGCCCCGGCTCCGTGACGTAATCAACCGATATCACGTCATCGGCATTAGTGCCGCGGTAATACCAGACCTTATCGGTTCCCTGGGCGTATTCTTTCCAGGCATCACCGGCGACGCCACCTTCAGCGTTGTCAAAGCTGGTGCCATCAGATTTCCAGAGAGTATTCGTGCCTCCATTTCCGTATAGGAAATCCAGACCGGTTCCGCCGTACAGGTGGTCGTCGTAATCACCACCGAGCACGCGGTTCAAACCGGTATCCTCAAGCTCGAAGATGCCACCTCCATCGTTGTCGTGCAAGGCACCTGTATCCGGATCGACATAAATACCAAACTGCGAGATCAAGCGGATCGAAGTGATCTGTGATGTCAGGGTAAGGCGACCATCGGCTGTGCTGCCAAATTGAACATACTGATCGAGACGGGCTGACGTGGTTTCATCCATGGCAGCGGCCAGCAGATCGTTCAACTGCGCAACCAGATCGGCAACAGAGGTGTTTTCCTGCGTGGCCGCAGCTTCGAGGGTCAACGCATAAGCACGACCACCGTTGAGGCGCACCGTAAAGTTCGCATCGCGGGAGCCTTCCGCTTCTCCGGTTCCCGGCATTGGCAGACGACCATTGGATGGGGCTGCTGAAGAGGCTTGCAACTCACCGCGGCCGATCATGTTCAGAGCGAATCCAAGAACCTCACTGGTCGGATCTCCTGCACCTGAATTGAGTTCCACGAGCGTTCCGCGGGTCTGCAGAACCACACGATTACCTTCACGCACAGCCTCCACAGCCAGACCAAGGTTGGCAAATGTGCCGTCAGCGAATTTTGCATTACCAATGGCCTCGTTGAGATCACGGATCAGCATGTCGATCGTCAAATTGGCGCGGGTAGCTTCAAAAGGAACGGTGACATTTGCCGGCTGACCACCTACCCCGATGATAAGACTGAAGTGGGCATTGCCCGAGAGTATGCCGGTCAAGGGGACGTCATCTGTGCCGACTATGCGCAGCACATCGGAACGGTCGACTATCTGCAACTCATCGGTCTGGGCACGCAGGACATATTGAATTTCGTCAGCACCCACGACCCGGATGTCGAAGCGCATGAACTGATTGAGTCTTGCGGGCGTGCCGTTGGACTCCTGGATCTGTGCCAGTGCAGCATTCAGGGCGTTGCGAAGATCAAAGATATTTTCGTTGTTCTCTGTTTGTGCCGCGGTCAATTCAAGGATGTACGGGGTGCCGTCGTTGAGCTTTAACTCAACCTTGAGCTTTTCGTTAAGACGACCATCGAAGCCGCTTGGAAGGACATCGCTGATTGCAACCGGGCCGCGACCATTGAAGGTTCCGGTAAAGCCGATGGTGTCTCCGCCTTCAATAGTGTTTGCGGTAACCTTTGTGCCCTTGGTGGTAAAGGTGATGCGGTTGCCCTCACGGCCGACACTGATAACCCGGGTCAAGTCAACGGTGTTGCCATTGGCCAGTCGGCCTTGCTTCATTGCTGCTTCAACGTCGGCGATCAAGTGTGCAATACTGCTGTTGTCCGCAGTGGCAGAGGCTTCAACCAGAACTTCAATAGGATCGGCATTTCGGCCGATGAAGACTGCAAAGCGCGCATCATTTTGCAGGCGACCGTTCTCCGGCAAATCGGCGGTGCCAACCAGACGAAGTGTGTCAAAACCGGCAACAAACTGATTGGAAAGGACGCGGATCGGGTCACCCATCGGCAGGTGCAATTCGGGATCGACCGGAACAACGATCAGTTCTTCGCCGTCGGTGAAGTGCAGCTCATTCAGAGAAGGATCATTAGGTCCACCGCGATTCGGGTCGTCAGACCAAGTGTAGAGGAAGTTCTCGCCTGCGCCGCCGATAATGTCGTCATTACCCTGGCCGCCGAAGATGATGTTTACGTCATCCGGTGAACCTTCGGCAGGACCATCGCCCCAAAGCTGATCGTCGCCACCGAATCCATAGATCCGGTCCGAGCCAAAACCACCAAAGATTTGATCGCGGCCATCAGAGCCAAAGATGATGTCGTCGCCAGGACCTCCATCGATCACGCCAACAAAGTCACGACTGCGCTCAGTCAGCACATCCACATTCACGGCATTTCGTCCCTGAACAAAGCCAATGATATCATCCCCGCCGAGACCGCTGATACGGAATTGTTCAATCAGCGGTCGTCCGCTATCGCTGCGCCAGGTCAACAAAATGGTCCTCAGTGCCGGAGCGTCATCTGGAGCTTCCTCCGGATGTGGAACGAGGGTGAACGGAGAATCAGGATTTTCGTTCCAGGCTTCCTCACGTCCTGCACCAGCGTTGTTCCAAGCCTCAAGGATGGACATCGGATCAACCGTGCTCATGTCGACGCCCGTACGAGCGGTCCACTGTGCATAATCGACTGCCAACTGTCCGACCCCTACCTGTCCGGCTACAAACCCGAGATCGGAGAGGAGGTTTTCGCTCGGATCATTCGATTCCGAGCGCTCTTCAAAGCCACTGATGGTGAACGATGCATCTGCACCAAAGCCACGGGTTATGAAAGCTACAGTCTCGCCACGGGCAATGGCTTCAACCCGGCCAGCTAGGCCGTTGGCACCCTGACTGGTGTTGAAGGCAGTATTGAACGCATTGATCAGATCAGCAAGGTTGCCGGAACTGGTAACGGAGAAGCT
Source organism: Opitutales bacterium (assembly GCA_050485505.1). Taxonomy (GTDB): domain Bacteria; phylum Verrucomicrobiota; class Verrucomicrobiia; order Opitutales; family Oceanipulchritudinaceae; genus JAFIGG01. The sequence continues at coordinate 4,703 of JBJHBN010000102.1, forward strand.
ATCCTCATAGACAACGCCGTCGTCAGGATGCTCGAGACGCAGTGTGAAGGAGTCACTGAACGAATAGGTCGAGACATTCACTGCGTTCGGCTTACTGCTGAGCAGTGCCGTCTCCTCTGAAAGCAGGATCAGGTCATTAAAATCGGTGCCCTCAATCAACAGAATGTCGGTTGCGTTGTCATCGAGGGTATCATTGCGGAACTCGTTTCCGTAGAAACCGTCAATGTTGTTACCGAAGCGGGTAAAGTAGGCTTTAACATCCAGCACAATGGTATCAATGCCGGTTCCTCCGTAAATGGTATCGAGACCGTCACCGCCTTCGAGCCAGTCGCTGCCGCCACCACCCCAGATGAGGTCATCGCCTCCACCACCGTAGATGAAGTCATTGCCCGGACCACCAACGAGCAAGTTCGGACCGCCGACTTCTAAAGGTCCTTCGCCGAAGCCATATTCATTTTGAGCATAAGCCGGCCCGCTCAAAGCCGCACCGCGGATCAAGTTGTCGCCACCGATACCAAACAGACGATCCTTGCGAATATTGCCGTAAAGAGTGTCATTGCCGGTGCCGCCACGCAGTTCGGTGCCGTAGTAGTCCCACTGATCCTCATTCTCAGTCGGAGCCCAGGAATACATAGTATTGCCACCATTACCACCCCAAGCGCGCTGACCCAGCTGGCTGGCCGGACCATCGCCATGGTCGGAGAACTCAACGGCGTTCGGGCCACGGTAGTAAGCCCAGGCAAGGAAAGGAGCATTCGGGGTGTTGATAATTGCATTCTGAACCTCAGCGGCATTGGTCTCACCCACCTTGATGAAAATATTCATGTAAGGGGTGTCCGCGAAGGCATCGAACTCGACCTTGATTTCCTCAAAGTCATTGCCGAGATCTATAAAACGGAGCTCCCAGCCGTTATAAGCCGTATTTGCGGTGACCGCACGCAGTTCAATGTCATTATTTGCGTTGTGGAAATCAAAGTGTGAGTATGAATACCCCAAGCCAGGAGCGTGGTTGATCTTGGTGCTGGAGGTCTGTACTATCGAGCCGTAGTTGTTACCGTTATACTCGTAGTTGACCACATCGAAACCTTGGAAGGTCAATGCGTCTGATCCGCCTCCGTCGGGGAAGATGCTGTTGCTGCCTGCAGTGCCGTAGATTTGGTCGCGACCGGTGTAGAATCCGCGGAAGATAAAGTATTCGAACGGATCAGCAGGCGTACCAACCATGCCGACGCGCATGCTCGGGTCGATGGAATCGTAGGAGCCAAGGAATGGGAAATCACCGCGCAGAACATCGTCGTTGAAACCACCACGGATGACGTCATCACCGCCACCACCTGTCATGATGTTGTTACCGGCGCCACCGTCGATGTAATCGTTGCCAGGTCCACCGTCGATGTCGGAGTCGCGTCCACCGCCAAAGATTATGTCATCGCCGAAACCACCCCGCAGCACGTTATTACCGTCCTGTGCGGTCCCGCTGATGGTTTGGCCATTGAGGATCTTGGCGGTAATCAGCGGCGGCTGATAGCCTGTCGGATAATCGGCTTCGGCTTCAGCCCAACCGGGTGGCAGTTCGAATTTATCTTCGATGCTCTCGCCCTCGAGCACGCGGAATTCAGTCCAGGGCAGCAGCTCTACACCACCCCAAAGGATATCATCGCCGCCATCACCCCAGAGGTGATCATCGCCCGGACCACCGACCAACAAGTCGTGCCCAGGACCACCCATAAGGATGTCATTGCCAGCACCACCGTAGATCAGGTCATGGCCACCGGAGCCCGGATGGGTCGAACGCACCCCTTCGACTATATACTGGCCACCGATCCGGCGAACCTCACCGTTGTCACCAAGGATGATGTCATCGCCCGTGCCGCCATAGAGCACGTCGTTACCGGCACCGCCAAAGATAATATTGTTGCCACCCGTGCCAGAGTTGCTTTGGGCACCGGCATACCAGTTGATAACGCTGTCGCCGCCAAAGTCCTGATACAGGACAGGCCGTTCCGCAACCGGCGTGCCACCACGGAGTGTGTCACGGAACCACTGATTCCCCACCTGGCCTACGGTTGAATGATTCGGGTAGGCGAGGTAATTGCGGTTCTGATCCAACTCTGGAATACTTTCACGAGTGGTCAGGAAAATAATCTCGCCGCTGAGGCTGCGCTGAACGTAGCCGCTGGAACCGAATACGATGTCGTTGTAGGACGATCCGTTCGGGCTGCTGTAAATCAGATTACCCTCGGCGGCGTAACCACCGGCACGGGTTATGTAGCCTCCAACGGCTTGGCGGGCTTCAAAAGTACGGTCGGAAATGGACCCTTGCGCCCAAACAGTGCTTGAGGTCGAACGGGTTATCGACAGTCCCTGTAGCAGTGCGGGTTCACTCATTACTCCGCTGGAGCCACCAATAATGATGTCGTGGCCAGCACCCCCAAAGATCGTGTTGAAACCACCATGCTCTGGAT